>JAICEP010000242.1 GCA_025924095.1 Sorangium sp. | reverse complement strand
GGCTGCCGGCGAGACAGGACCTTCGCTTGGGCAATGTCGCTCATCCGTCGCTCCAGTTCGAGGAGCACCTCGCGCCGGGTGATCCGGTGGGGAGCGGCGCGACGGCGGTCGCGTTGTAGACCTCCTGGTCCGGAGCGACCGGCGTTCGCGAGGGATCCCGCCGTCATCTCCCCGAGATCTACGTGAATTCGCCGCCATCTCCAGAACGCTCCTGGACATCCGACACCGCCGGGGGCGGTGTGTGCAACAGAGCAGATGTGCACAGCCGCTGGCTAGCTATCGAGGGAGAGAGCACGGACACGGCGATCTTGCAGCCTGACTCGAGCGGGCAGCGAAGCCGTGACGCGCGCGGCCGGCAAGCACGGCCACCTCGCGCGTCGGACACGGGCCGTGAGCTCCTTCGGGAGCGCACGGCCGGGGTATATTCTCCGGCACCTGGGGCGAGGCGTGTCACCGTGAAAGAGAAGACAGCTGAAACCCTCTCGCAGGCCGTTCGGCGCCCCGTCGGAGCGGAGACGCTGCCGCGGGCGGCCGACGCGCCGCCGCCGTCGAGCTTCAGCCCGTCGAGCTTGAGCCCGTCGAGCTTCAGCCCGTCGAGCTTGAGCCCGCCGAGCCGCTTCGAGGAGTACCGGCTCGTCCAGAAGCTCGGTAGCGGCGGCATGGGCGACGTCTACCTCGCGCACGACACGCTGCTCGACCGGATGGTCGCGGTGAAGCTCATCCGCGCCGAGACGGCGGACGCCGAGGTGCGCGCGCGGCTGCTCGCCGAGGCGCGCGCGGCCGCGCGCATCCAGCACCCGAACGTCGTCGCCGTCTACCGCGTGGGCGAGCTCCGGGGACAGCTGTTCATCGTCTCGGAGTTCGTCCGCGGCCAGAGCCTCGACCGCGTCGCCGTGCCGATGCCCTGGCCGCGCGTGCTCGATCTCGGGGCGGGGCTCGCGCGGGGCCTCGCGGCCGCCCACCGCCGGGGGGTGCTGCACCTCGACATCAAGCCGGCCAACGCGGTGCTCACCCAGGATGGCGAGGCGAAGCTCCTCGACTTCGGCCTCGCCAAGCTCCTCGAGCCGGCGGCGCAGGGGCCCGCGCTCCGCGGCGGCGCGGCCCCGTTCCAGGCTTCGGGCGACGGCGATCCGGCGTTCGCGCACGGCGACGAGCCGCTCGACAGCGAGATCCGCGAGGCGGCCGAGATGGCGTCGCGGTTCCTCGACGCGACGAGGGGCGTCGACGGCGGCACGCCGCACTACCTGCCGCCCGAGCTGTGGCGCGGCGAGCTGGCGACGCGCCGCTCCGACGTGTACTCGCTCGGCGCGCTGCTCTTCGAGCTCTGCGCCGGTGTCCCGCCGCACGACGACGTGCCGATGAACGAGCTCTCGCACGTCGTCCATAACGAGCGGCCCCGGCCTCTCGCCGCCCTCGCGCCGGGCGTCGACGCGCGACTCGCGGCGGTCATCGAGCGGTGCCTCGAGATCGACCCCGCCGCCCGCTTCGCCTCGGGGGACGAGCTGCGCGACGCGCTGGAGCAGCTGCTCGCGCGGAGCCGGCACGCCTCGATCGCGCCGGAGGGCAACCCCTACCGCGGGCTGCTCGTCTTCGACCTCGAGCACCGCGCGGTGTTCTACGGCCGCAGCTCCGAGACGGGGACGATCCTCGACCGGCTGCGCTCCGAGCCCATGATCGTCGTGGCCGGCGACTCGGGCTCGGGCAAGTCCTCGCTCTGCCGGGCCGGCGTGCTCTCGCTCGTCCTCGAGGGCGCCCTCGGCGGCGGGCGCGCCTTCCAGGCGGCCATGATGGTGCCCGGCCGCCACCCGCTCGCCGCGCTGACCGCCGCGCTCGAGCCCGTCCTCGGCGCGCCCGCCGAGCGCATCGCCGAGGCCGTGCGCGCGGCGCCGGGCTCGCTCGCCCGCGATCTCCGCGCGCGGCTCGGCGAGCGCGGCGGGCTCGTGCTGTTCATCGACCAGCTGGAGGAGCTCGCGACGCTCAGCAGCCCCGGCGAGGCGGCGCTCGTCGGCGAGATCCTCAGCGCCTTCGCGGCGCGCTCGCCCTCCCTGCGCCTGCTCGCCACGGTGCGCGGCGACTTCCTCGCGCGCGTCGCCGGCATCTCCGGCCTGGGCGACGAGATCGAGCGCGCGCTCTACCTGCTCCGCCCGATGTCGGCGGACAAGCTGCGCGAGGCCATCACCGGGCCGGCGCGGGCCAAGGGCGTCGCGTTCGAGTCCGACGCGGTCGTCGACGCGCTCGTCGAGTCGACCGCGCGCGCCGAGGGCGGGCTGCCGCTCCTCCAGTTCGCGCTCGCCGAGCTGTGGGACGCCCGCGCCGCGCCCGACGCGCCGCTCAGCAGCGCGGATCTCGCGCAGATCGGCGGCGTCGAGGGCGCGCTCGCCCGCCACGCCGATCGCGTGCTCGGCCGCATGCCGCCCGCGGTCCGCGCGGCCGCGCGGCGGCTGCTCGGCGAGCTCATCACGCCGCAGGGCACGCGGGCGCGGCGCCCCGAGGCCGAGCTCGCGGAGCGGTGCGGCGACGAGGCCGCGCGCGCCGCGCTCGACGCGCTCGTGCAGGGGCGCCTCCTGTTCGCCCGTGAGGGCGAGCAGGGGACGGTCTACGAGATCGCCCACGAGGCGCTGATCCACGGCTGGGGGACGCTGCGCCACTGGCTCGAGGAGCAGCGCGAGCAGCGCGCCACGCGCCAGCGCCTCGACGCCTCCGCGGCCGAGTGGGAGCGGCTCGGCCGGCGCCGCGACGCGCTGTTCAGCGCGCGCCAGCTGAAGGAGGCGAAGGGCCTCGACCCGGGCGATCTGCCGCCGCGCGAGGCGGCGTTCCTGCGGGCGTCGCGGGGCGCCGTCCTGACGCAGCGCGCGGCCCGGTGGGCCCTCGCCGTGGGCGTCCCGCTCGTCGCCGCGCTGCTCTACGGCGCGCTGGAGCTCAGGGCGGCGCGCCACCTCGCCGCGCGGGCGGACCGGAAGATCGACGAGGCCGCGACCACCTCGGCCGCCGCGGCGCTCGAGGGCGCCGCGGCCGAGGCGCTCCGCGCCGAGGCGCTCGCGGCGTTCGACGGCCGGCGCCGCGACGAGGGGGAGGCGCTTTGGGAGCGCGCGCGCCGGCGCGCCGCCGAGTCCGAGCGGCTCCACCTGCAGGCGAGCCAGAAGCTCGAGGCGGTGCTCACGCTCGACGGCGCCCGCCGCGACGCGCGCGACCTGCTCGGCGACGTGCTCTACGATCGCGCGCTCGCCGCGGACAGCAGGGGCCACCCCTCGCTGCGCGAGGAGCTGCTCCAGCGCATGATCACGTACGACCCTGACGGCGAGCGCCGAGAGCGATGGAACGCGCCCGCCGAGGTCGCCATCGAGACCGATCCCCCCGGCGCGGACATCACGCTGGAGCGGTACGAGAGCGACGCGGAGGGGCGCCGGCAGCTGGTCGGCCAGCGGATCGTCGGGACGGCGCCGCTCTCGGGCATCGCGCTCGCGCAGGGCTCTTACCTGCTCACCTGCGAGGCGCGGAACCGCACCATCGTGCGCTATCCGTTCCAGGTCCGCCGCGGAGAGTCCCTGCGCCTCTCCATCCCGCTGCCGCCCGCCGGGGACGTCCCTCCCGGCTTCATCTACATCCCGCCGGGACGGTTCCTCTTCGGCGCCGCCCTGGACGACATGTACCGGTGGGCGTTCCTCTCCACCGTTCCCCTTCACGAGATCAGCACGGGCGCGTACCTCATCGCGCGGCACGAGACGACCTTTCAGGAGTGGCTCGACTACATCCAGGCGCTCCCGAGGGAGTCCCGCGGGCCGTCTTCCATCCAGGCGGGCAACGGCGCCATGACAGGCGCCCTCGGGCTGCGCCGTTTGTCGAGCGGCGTATGGCAGCTCACGATTCAGCCCACGGTGCAGGCGTACACGGCGCACGCCGGCGAGCCGCTCATCTACCCCTCGCGGTCGGTCCGGGCGCAGCAGGACTGGCTTCGTTTCCCGGTCACGGGCATCTCCTTCGCGCAGGCCACCGAGTATGCCGCATGGCTCCATACGACAGGCCGCGTCCGCGGCGCCCGGCTGTGCACCGACCACGAGTGGGAGCGCGCGGCGCGAGGCGCCGACGGCCGCATCTTCCCGCACGGCGACACGCTCTCTCCCGGTGACGCCAACTTCGATGAGACCTATGGCAAGGAGAGCTCCACGATGGGCCCAGATGAGGTGGGCTCGCACCCTGCCTCACGTAGTCCCTTCGGGGTCGACGACATGGCGGGGAACGTCCTCGAGTGGGCTATTTCGTCGATAGAGGCCGACAAAGTTCTTTTGCGCGGCGGGGCTTACCTCTACGATCAAACATCGGTCCGCAGTGACAATCGGACCGTCGTTGACGGCACCTTCCTCGATCCGGTGATCGGGCTCCGCATCTGTGCCTCCTTTCCTCCACCACCGTAAAGGGTGACGAGGATCTGCGGCGCCCGGGCAGCGCCGCCTCAGGCCGCGTATCTCGCGCGACCGGAGCCCGACAGCCGGGAGGGAGATCGTCGATGCGCGGGCGTCATGGCTTCAGCGTCAGCCTTGGAGGCGATCATGTTTCAGCGAGGGTTCCTGGCAGGGGCGATGGTCGGGCTCATCTCCGTGGGCGTCGGGTGCGTCGCGGAGGTCGACGGCGGCGGGGACGAGGAGGAGCCAGCGGAGAGCGCGCTCGCTCTGCGGGCGCTCAACGATCTCACCTTCAACGGCACGTACCTGAACGGCACCCAGCTCAACGGGGTCCGCTTCAACGGGGTTCGCTTCAACGGGGTCCGCTTCAACGGCGTCTCGCTGAACGCGACGACGCTGATCGGGACGCGCGAGAGCGACGGCGCGCCCGTCGACGGGATCGATTTCCTCGGCGCGGAGGCCGAGGCGATCCTGGGCGATGGGTCGACGCTGGCTGTCCGCATCACGGGCATCGCCGAGCGCAACGGGCTCACGTACTACACGGTGAAGTACCTCGCCGCCCCCGGGATCTGGGCGAACGTCTGCGGCGAGGGCCTCGGGGCGATCCCGGTGAACGGGACCTGGGATCCGGTGACCGGCGCCTTCTCGGATGACGGGAGCTCGTTCACGTTCGCCTGCCAGGGCGCGGTGATCGCGAAGTGCGCCGAGTGGGGCTACAGGGACTGGGCAACCAGGGCGGAGTGCGACGGGAAGACCTGCGCGAGCAGGGATCTCTCCTACTTCCACCAGGCGTGCATCCGCATGGTGCGCGCGGACTACTGCGGCGACGGCGCGCCGCACACGCAGCCCGGGACGGCGATCGACGTCTGGGATGCGCTCGGCATCCAGACCGAGACCGCGGGCTCTGGCATGAGCCTCGAGGCCGAGTGGACGGTGGACGGCGCCGCCTGCATCCGGCACACGCGGTGGCGGGGCCTCGGCGGCAGCAACCCGGACCACGACTACGTCATGGCGCATTGCCCGGAGCGATGGGCCGGGAGCGACCCGAGCTGCGGCGGGAGCTCCTCGACGTTCCACACGGCGAGCGGCTTCACGACGCCGCTCGCCGCGCGGCGCATCCTGCGGAACGCGTCGTTCACGACGAACGTGAGCCCGCTGTAGGGTGCGCCGCTGCGCAGGGCCGGACGCGCGGGCACGGTCGCGCGGGCACGGTCGCGCCCGGCTTGACGCCCTGGCGGTTCATTTCTCGCTCAGTCAACGCGATCGGTGTTCGTGCGTGGTGGAGGCGCTCAGCTCCTCGCTGCGGAGAGGATCGCCGCGGCGTGCTCCTTGGGATCCACCTCGAGCCAGACCTGCTTGATCCTGCCGTCCTTGTCGATGAGGAAGGACTGGCGCGAGGCGAACTCATTGCGCAGCGGCACGCGGAATGCGCTGGAGACCGCGCCGCCTTCGTCGACGACGAGCGGGAACGGGAGCTCGTATTTCTGGATGAAGGCCTGGTGGCTCTGCGCGTCCTGGGTCGAGACGCCATAGACCTCCAGCCCGGCGGCCTGGAGATCGGCCCAGCCGTCGCGCAGGCCCTGGGCCTGGACGGTGCAGCCCGGCGTGTCGTCCTTGGGATAGAAGTAGACGAGCACCTGCTTGCCCTGCAGGCTCGAGAGCTTCACCTCTCTGCCGTCGTGCAGCGTGAAGGTCACGTCGGGCGCGGCGTCGCCCGGCTTGAGCGCGGCGGGCTGGGCGGAGGCGCCCGCCTGCGAGGGCTTCTCGGCGGCCCCGCCGGGCGCGCTGGAAGGCTCGTTGCAGCCGGCGGCGAGGGCCAGCGCCGCGAGCGCGACGCCGAGGGGGGAGGCGAGGTGCGTTCTGCTCGTCATGATGAGGCGCATGGTCCCACCGGCCTCCACGGACGGCAAGCGAGCATCGGACGACGGCGCGCTCTGCGGCTGAGGCGGACAGAGCCATGCTGACGTTTGCGGGCGGTCCAGGGACGCTGGCGAGAGCGCGCGTGACTCGAGGAGACCCGCCGTCAGGATGCCTGAAGACACCGTGAGTCAATCTCCCTTTCGGGCGTCCGGCGGCTCGATTCGAACATCACGCCAGAGCGGTGCTCGGACGATCGGACGAGAAGACTGCGAGCCGCGCAACGTACACCAAGCCGCCAAGCCGCCAAGGACGCCGGACACGCCGGCCCCACGTCCGAACGAGCAATGCAAAAACGTCCTGACCGAAAGCTAAGGTGGCGCCCGATGCGCAGCCCACGCTATATCTGCGGCTGCCATGCGCTGGACACCCGGGAAACGCAGTGCAAACCTCCGAGATCTCCGCGGCGTCTCCGGCGGAGCGAAGCTCGGCGTCGGCGGGACGGTGATCCTGCTCGTGCTCTCGCTCGTCTTCGGGAAAGACCTCCTCTCCTCGGGGCTCGGCCAGGGGGTCTCGCTCCCCGGCGCGGGGAACGAGCGCGCGAGCTCGCCCGAGGAGGAGCGGCTCGTCGACTTCGTCTCGTTCGTCCTCGATGACACCGAGGCCGTGTGGAAGCAGGTGTTCAGCCGGACCGGGCAGACCTATCCGGCGCCGCAGCTGACGGTGTTCACCGACTCCGTGAGGTCGGGCTGCGGCGTCGGCGAGTCGGCCATGGGGCCGTTCTACTGCCCGGCCGACCGGACGGCGTACATCGATCTCGGCTTCTACCGCGAGCTCAAGGCGCGGTTCGGCGCGCCCGGCGACTTCGCCCAGGCCTACGTGCTCGCCCACGAGATCGGCCATCACGTGCAGAACGTGCTCGGGATCGAGCGCCGCATGCGCCAGCAGCAAGCCGCGCGTCCCGGCGAGCGGAACGCGCTCTCCGTGCGCATGGAGCTCCAGGCGGACTGCTTCGCCGGCGTGTGGGCCCACTCCACGGCGAAGCGCGACCTGCTCGAGACGGGCGACGTCGAGGAGGCCCTCCAGGCCGCGTCCGCGATCGGCGACGACCGGCTGCAGAAGAGCGCGACCGGCAGGGTCAACCCGGAGACGTGGACGCACGGCTCGTCGGCGCAGCGGGTCGCCTGGTTCAAGCGCGGCATGCAGGGCGGCCGCGTCGAGGACTGCGATACGTTCGCAGCAGGCTCGCCCTGAGAGCGCGGCGCGCGCCCGAGACGGCCCGATCCCCCGCGTCCGCCGGCGCTGAACGGCGCCGCATAACAGACGACAGCCGCTGAGCCAGCCCAGGGCGCCGCGTGCGCCGGACGGCCTCCGTCCTGTCGCGGTGTGTTCGAGACAACCGCGAAGTCGGCCTGCTGAGCTCGCGCTTCCTCGTCCGACCGGGAGAGCCCGGACCGCATGAAGAGCGGCTCGCGACAGCTCCGCGCGACGGTGTACCCTGCTCGCCCGCCGATGGTCTCGCCGCACGGTGTCCCGCGCTTCCCGCCGCAAGGCCGCACTCTCCGCGATCGTGCTCGCGAGGGGACGCCGTGAGCCTGCGCGAGGCGACCGACTCCTGGACCGCCGCGCCGCGCTCGATCGCGGAGGTCATCGAGGACAGCCTCCCGCAGATCGAGGTCCGCCTGCGCCCGCGCGCCATCGCCGCGGTCGTCGCGCGCGTCACGGCCGACCTGGGCGACGAGGAGCACCCGCGGCCGGCGCTGCTCGCCGCGCTTGCCCGGTGCGCCGACGGCGCGGCCGCCGAGGTCGACCGGCTGCGCAGCGCCGAGTCCGCGCTCGTGCTCGCCTACCAGTCGGCCGCCACCCCGGCCGAGCGGCGCGAGCTCCTCGCCCGGCAGCTCCGCGTCTGGGCGCGCGAGCGCAAGAGGGGCGGCGCCGCCTCCCTGCTCGGCTGGGCCACCGCGCGCGTCGAGCAGACCGGCGACCTCTCGGCGCTCGCCCGCAACCTCGACCTCGAGGCGGCCCAGGAGCGCTTCGCCACGGCCATCGCCGACCGCCTCGACGAGATCGAGGTCGCCTACCACGCGCTCACCCACCTCGCGCAGCACCTCGACCCGCCCGACGCGCTGCACGTCGTGCGCGACGGCGGCGTCCTCCGGCTCGCCGTCGCGCACGCCGAGCCGAGCCGCCCGGCGCCCGTCCGCCGGTCCGCCCTGCTCGCGGCCGTCGCCCTCCTGCACCGCATCCCGGCGCGCGAGCGGCTCGGCCACCTCGGGCTCGACGCCGCCCGCTCGGTGCTGGCGTGGGCGCGCGGCGTGGGCGCGTCCCGCTGGGTGCAGATCGCCGCCCTCGAGATCGGCGTCCTCCTCTTCCCCGACGAGGCGTTCTCGCTGCTCGCCGATCGCATCCGCACCCGCGACCCGGCGGACAAGGACGGCCCCATCCTCCGCCGCAACGCCCTGCGCCTCCTCGGCGCGGCCGCGCGCCCGTCCGCCCCGGTGATCCCGCTCGGCGACGCGCGCGCGGCGAGCCCGGCGCGCCGCGCCGGCGCACCCGAGGACCCGCGCCGCTGGAACGGCGCGCAGGCCGGCCGCGGCAGCAGGCCGAGCGTCGCGCCGGAGGCCGCCGCCCCCGGGGGCGCCCTCGACGCCCCCGACAGCGCCGAGGCGCCCGATGTGCCCGCGCCCGACTCGGCGCCCCGGCTCAGCGCCGAGCCCGCCGTGAGCGCGCCGCCCGCCCGCGCGGCGCACGCGAGCGCGGACCCGCTCGCGATCGCGCTCCTCGCCCGCGACGACCCGAGCGAGCACGTCCGTCAGGAGCTCGTGCGCCAGCTCCTCGCGCTCGGCGGCCCCGAGGCCCTCACGGCGCTCGCCGAGGTCGCCGAGGGCGACGGGTCGCCTCGCGTCCGCGGCTACGCCATGCGGGAGCTCTCGCGCTCCGCGACCGACCACGCGGACGCCGCCCCGTACGCCGAGCGCACCGTCCGCTTCGCCCTCGCGAAGCCCGGCCCGCCGCTCGTGTCCCGCGCGGCCCTCGAGGCCGTCCGCGCGCTCTGCGCCGGGCCCTACGCCCCGCTGCCGCCGCCGACGTTCGTCGACCTGCTCGCCGAGTTCGCGAGCCGCCCGGCGATCTCGCCGGACCTCTCCGACGAGGCGGCCGCGGCGCTGCGGCTGCTCGAGGTCGAGAGCCGTCCGGTGGCCGAGGACATCCGGCAGGCGCTCGTCGCCGTCGCCTCGGAGCTCCTGGAGGGCGAGAGCGCGCCGGTCGAGATCCCGGCCGACGCCGAGCCCCGGGACATCGAGCGCGCGCTCGTGGTCGCGTCGCGCGGCGACATGACCTACACGCTCCGGCGCAGGGGTCGGGGCCGGTACGTGCTCACGCGCGGCGAGCCGCGCGGCTTCCGCCTCTGGCGGCTCCTCCACGAGCTGCGCACCCCGATGCCGGACAAGCGCAAGGGGTGGATCCACTCGAGCGGCCGCCTGTTCGCGGGCGAGCTCGTCGCGCCGCCGGTCGGCATGTCGGAGGTCACGCCCACGCGCGTGCCGGGCGAGCGCCACGTCTACCCGCCCGTCGGCGGCTGGGGGCCGTTCGTCCCCCGCATCGACGACCTGCTCGCCGCCGCCAGCCTGACCCAGCGCGAGATCCGCCTCATCACGGCGCGCGGGACGGTCACGGTGCGCGCGCCGGCCAAGCTCGCGCACCGGCTGCGCGCCCGCGCGCTGCTCACGCTGCGCTACGACCGCTACGCGCAGGCCCGCATGCGCGCGCTC
>JAICEP010000241.1 GCA_025924095.1 Sorangium sp. | reverse complement strand
CTACCCTCGGTCCCGACGTTCTTTGGCGTGAACCTCGGGAGCGCGGAGCGCGGCGAGCGCCGCGCCGCCGTCGCAGGGGGTGGGCTTGACTGGTTTGTGGCGCCTGCTGGAACAGGCCGCGCGGCGGGCGCGGCTCGCGATCCCGCTCCTCGCGCTGCTCGCGACGATGGCCCTGTGTCGCCCCGCGCGCGGCGATGCGGCGCCCGCGCCGGCCGCGGGGGCGGGCGCGGCCGGCGCCCCCGCGCCGCCGGGGCCGCGGCCGCTCCCGCCGATCCCCGGCGCGGGGAAGGTCACCGTGGTCGCGATCGCCGGCGCGATCGACCTCGGCCTCTCGCCGTTCCTGGAGCGGGTGGTCGCCGCCCAGGGGGAGGGCGATCTCCTCGTGCTCGACATCAGCACGCTCGGCGGGCGCATCGACGCCGCGCTCGCCATCCGGGACGCGCTGCTCCGGGCCCGCGCCCGCACCGTGTGCTGGGTCAACCCGCGCGCGATCTCGGCCGGCGCGCTCATCTCGCTCGCCTGCGACGTCATCGCGGTGGCCCCAGGCGCGACGCTCGGGGCGGCGACGCCGGTGCAGCTCGGCGAGGGCGGGGAGATGAAGCCCGTCGCCGAGAAGATCGTGTCGTACATGCGCAAGGAGATGCGCGCGACCGCGGAGGCGAAGGGGCGGCGCGGCGACATCGCCGAGGCCATGGTCGACGCCGACGCGGAGGTCCCCGGGCTCGACGAGAAGGGGAAGCTGCTCACGCTCGACGGCGCGCAGGCGCTCGCGTGGGGCGTCGCCGAGGTGCAGGCCGGCAGCGAGGCGGAGCTCTTCGGCGCCCTGGGCCGCCCGTCGCCCGGCGAGATCGCGCGCCCGCGCCCCAGCTTCGCCGAAGAGCTCGCGCGCTTCCTCTCCGATCCGACGCTCTCCGGGATCCTCATGACCCTCGGGATGCTCGGCATCCTCCTCGAGCTCTACGCGCCGGGACACGGCGTCTCGCTCGCCGTCGGGCTCTCGTGCCTCGCGCTGTTCTTCTTCGGGCACCACGTCGTGAAGCTCGCCGGCTGGGAGGAGATCGCGCTCTTCGTCGCCGGCGCGATCCTCATCGCGGTGGAGATCCTCGCCCCGGGGCACGTCGTGCCCGGCGTCGTGGGCGCGGGGTGCGTGGCGCTCGCCCTCCTCCTCGCGCTCCTCGATCTGGAGCGCGTGCCGCTCGACATCGCCTGGCACGCCGGCTGGCTGCCGCGCGCGCTCGCCACGGCGAGCGTCTCCCTCGCGGCGACGGCGGCGCTCGCCGTGGTCGCCGCCCGCGTCGCGCCGAGGACGCGGCTCGGGCGGCGCCTCGTCCTGGACACGGCGATCCGCGCCGTCGCCACCGAAGGACCTTCCGGGAGCTCGGCGGCGCCCGCGTCGCTCGCGTCGGTTGTGGGCAGGGTCGTCACGGCCGACACCGATCTGCGCCCCTCGGGCAAGGTCTCGCTCGACGGTCGGCGCGTGGAGGCGCTCTCGGAGCTCGGCTACGTCGAGGCGGGCGCCCGCGTCCGCGTGATCCGCGCGGACGCGGGCCGGCTCGTCGTGCGGGCGATCGCGGGCGGCTCGGGCGAGGAGGCCGGCGCGTGACGCCGGCGCTGCTCGTCGTCGCCTTGCTCGTGGCGGGCCTCGTGCTGCTCGCCATCGAGGTGCTCGTCCTGCCCGGCATCGGCCTCGTCGGGGTCCTCGGCGGCGCCGCGGTGCTCGGGGCGGTCGCGCTCGCGTGGGCGGTCCTCGGGACCGGCTATGGCCTGCTCGCGCTCGGCGCGGGCGTCTGCGCGACGGGGCTCCTGTTCTGGGCCGTCCCGAGGACCCGGGTGGGCCGCAGGATGGTGCTGCTCGAGACCCAGCAGGGCGGGCGCGGCCCGGATGCGCGGCTCGCCGCGCTGATCGGCAAGGAGGGCAGGGCGCTCACGCCGCTGCGCCCCGCCGGTACGGTCGAGATCGAGGATCGTGCGGTCGATGTCGTGACCGACGGCCTCTACGTGGAGGCGGGCACGCCCGTGCGCGTCGCGAGCGTGGAGGGGAATCGGGTCGTCGTCGAGCCGCAGAAGCCCTAGGGCGCGCGCGAGAGGCGGCCCTTCACGGACAGGACGGGTGAAGAGTGGATATGGAGATCATCTCGGTCATCGTGATCGGCGGGCTCGTGCTCGTCGCCATCGTCGCGACGCTGTACATGATACCGCTCCGGCTGTGGATCGCCGCGCAGGCGTCGGGCGCCGCGGTCTCGATGCTGACGCTCATCGCGATGCGCCTGCGCCGGGTGCCGCCCGATCAGATCGTCAACGCGCGGATCAGCGCCGTGAAGGCCGGCCTCGAGGGGGTGTCGATCGACATGCTCGAGGCGCACTACCTGGCCCGCGGGCGGGTGGAGGCGGTCGTCTACGCGCTCATCTCGGCGGGCAAGGCGGGGATAGCGCTCGATTTCTCGCGTGCGGCCGCGATCGACCTCGCCGGCCGCAACGTGCTCGAGGCGGTGGCGATGTCGGTGAACCCGCGGGTCATCGAGACCCCGAAGGTCTCGGCGGTGGCCAAGGACGGCATCCAGCTGCTCGCGATCGCGCGCGTGACGGTGCGCGCCAACATCGATCGCCTCGTCGGCGGCGCGGGCGAGCAGACGGTGCTCGCCCGCGTCGGCGAGGGCGTGGTCTCGACCATCGGCTCGGCCGACGACTACAAGCACGTGCTCGAGAACCCCGACACCATCTCGAAGAACGTGCTCAAGAAGGGGCTCGACGCGGGGACGGCGTTCGAGATCCTCTCGATCGACATCGCCGACGTGGACGTCGGCTCCAACATCGGCGCGAAGCTCCAGACGGAGCAGGCCGAGGCGGACAAGCAGGTCGCGCAGGCCAGGGCGGAGTCGCGCCGCGCGCTGGCGGTGGCGCAGGAGCAGGAGATGAAGGCCAGGACGCAGGAGATGCGGGCGAAGCTCGTCGAGGCGGAGTCGATGATCCCGCTCGCCGTCGCGGAGGCGCTCCGCACGGGCAAGCTCGGCGTCATGGACTACTACAACATGCGCAACGTCATCGCGGACACCGAGATGCGCCAGGGCATCGCCGGCACCGCGGGGGGCAAGCCCGACCCCGTCGGGGAGTCGTGAGATGCCGCCGCGGGACGCTGCGAGCCCGCTCCTCGCGTGGCTCGGCCGCCGCGAGGGGCTCGCGCGGCGCTTCGTGCTGGCCGAGGTGCTCGGCCCGCCGCGCGCGCTGTCGCCGCATGCGACCGCCCTCGGGCGGCCGGTCGGCTGGCAACACCCCGAGGACGCTGGACCGGCGCCATGGATGACCTCGATCGCTACGTCGGCCACCTCGTCGCGGCGGCCTTGCTGATCATCCCTGCCGCGATGAAGCTCGTCACCCGGCGCCTGGAGCGCGCCGCGCGCGCCGAAGCGCTCCGCGCGGCCGCGGCCGCGGTCGAGGCGCGGCGCGGTACGCTGCCAGCGAGCGCAGACGAGCCGCGGGGCGACGCGCCGCCTGCCGGGGCCGCGCGGCGGAGCGCGGCGCCGCGGGCGGCGGTGCCGTTCGGTGCCCCGCTGGCGCCCGATGCAGCCCGGCTGCGCGCGGCGCTCCTGCGGCTCGGCGAGCTCGACCGGAGCGCCGCCGCGCTCGGCGAGGCGGCGCGCCACGAGCGCGCGAACCGGCGCTTCGCGGACGTGCTCACCACGTTCGTCCCGCGCGAGATCGCGCGGCTGCGCGCGGCCGTCGGCGCGGGCCTCGGGGCGCGCGAGGTGGAGGCCGCGGCGGATGACATCGAGCTCGTGGTGAGCGAGATCGCGGTGCTCGCGCGGCAACGCCGCGACCCCTCGCTCCTGGCCGAGCTCGGCGACGCGGACGCCCTCGCCGACGCCTGCTACGCCCCGGTGATCGCGTTCGCGCGGGCGGAGGGGCTGCCGCTCCGGAGCGGAGTGCCGGCCACGCAGCTCACGCGCTTCGATCTCTCCATCTGGACGGGCTTCATCCCGACGTCGATCGCGCCCATCTTCCTCCCCGCCGACTTCTTCTCGACGCCGCTGCGCTGGCCGGCGCTCGCGCACGAGATCGGCCATGATTTCCTGGCGTCGGTGGACGGCCTGGAGCCGGCCCTGCGCCGCGAGCTCGGCCTGCCCGACCGGAGCGAGCGAGCGCGCCCGCTCGCCCTGGACGACGATCGCGCCGGGCCTTCCGAGCTCAGGCGGGTGTTCGGCGCGTGGTTCGAGGAGATCTTCTGCGACGTCTTCGGAACGCTCATGTTCGGCCCCGCCTACGTGCTCACGATGAGCGGGCTGTTCTTCCAGGAGGACTCTCCGTACGCGTCGCTCGCGCTCCAGACCGACGCGGGCGGCGCGCGCTATGACGAGCACCCTCCGCCGCACCTGCGCGTGCTCATCGGGTGCATGGTCCTCCAGCGGGCCGGGCTCGGCGATGCCGCGGGCGCGCTGAGGGAGGCGTGGGCGCGCCGCCACGCCGAGGTGGACCTCGACGAGCTGCTCTTGCCCGCGGGGGGGGCGTGGCACGCGTTCCCGCTGTCACCCTTCACCGAGATGGCCGAGCGGCTCGTGGAGCGCCTCTATGCCGGACCGCTCGTGGCCCTGTCGGGCTTCGGTCTGCAGGACATCAGCGGGCTCGACTACGGCCCGCACGCGCACCAGGAGGGCCTGCGCGCGCGCGACGCGCTGCTCGCCGGCCGGGTCCCCGCGGTCCGCGACGCGCGGGCGCTCCTCGCGGGCGCGGTGCTGGCGGCGCACCAGGCGCCCGAGGGGGCGCTGCTGATCCTGACCCGGGCGCGCGCCGCGATCCCGGCGCTCGGCACGAGCGAGCAGCGCCCCGACGCGTTCGCGCCGGCCCTCGGCGCGTTCGGGGTCGCGCTCGACCGCCGCGCCGTGACGGAGGCGCTGCTCTTCCGGGAGGCATTGCTGCCACCGAGGGCGCTGCGTGCGCGCCGCCGGGCGCGCAACTAGGCCGCGCTCGGAAGAGAATGAGTCGAGCTGCCAGGTCGTGCTCGGACGAGAAAGAGTCGAGACGCCGGTACGCCGAGGACGCCAAGGAGAAGATAGATGAGATGGGTGGAATCCTTCTCTCTTTGTGTCCTGGCGGTCAGCTGTCTGTCACGCTTGCCGCGCCGCGCCGCGCGGATCAGAGGGCGTCGAGCTCGGCCGCCCCCTGCACGGAGTGGACGGTGTGGATCGTGGGCGTCCGAGGCGCGGCGAGGCTGCCTGCCGCGATCAGGGACAAGGGCGCGCGCGGCGGGGCGAGGCTGTCCGACTGGAGCTTCACGAGCTCCTCGCGCTGGTACTTCCACACGGTCCGGTAGCGGAAGAACGGCACCGCCGGGTAGAGGTGATGGATCAGGTGATACGTCTGCCCGAAGAGCAGCACGTTGAAGAGCGCGCTGTCGATCGCGCGCGTCGCGCGATACCGGTTCTGCGCCGCCGTGACGCCGTGAGGGTAGTGAGGCAGGTAGTCGAAGGCGAACGCGAGGAAGAAGATCGCCATCCGCGCCGGCACGATCCAGTAGAGAAGCGCGAGCTCGCCGTAGCCGAGCCCGAAGGCCAGCGCCACGAGCGCGAGCATCGCCGCGAGCGTCGCGACCGTCTCGATCCGCTCGCTGCGCTTCTGCGCGTGGTACGAGCGCAGAAACAGGTAGTAGTAGTGGAGGTCCTGCGTCGCCCAGCGGAACGGGAGGAGATACCACGGGCCGCGCCCGCTCCAGTGGTCGGGATCCCGGTCCTCCTCGTTCGTGTGCTTGTGATGCTCGATGTGGAAGTGACGCACCGCCAGGAACGGCGCCATGAGCAGCAGCCCCGACAGCCGTCCGACCACGCCGTTCAGCAGCGCGGAGCGCGCCAGCGACCGGTGCGCGGCCTCGTGCATCGGCGTGAACGCGGCATACGCGGCCACCGCCGCCCCGAGCACCGCCGGCACCGTCGGCACCCAGCCCATGACGCCGGCGTAGACCGCCGCCGCCCAGAGGGCACACGCCCCCGCGAAGAGCGCCAGCGTCGGCCACTCGATCGGCCGGGTCTGCAGCAGCCCGCTCGCCAGCGGCAGCACGCTCCAGATCGCGGGCCGCCCTGAAGGCCGCCCTGACGGTCGTCCTGACGGTCGCCCGGAAGGTCGCACCGAGGGCCGGCTGGAACGAGGCTCGTCGTTGTTCATCGTGAAACTGCAGGCCGCTGGCCGCCCCGATGGACGACTGAGTCGATTCTCGTCGTTGTTCATGGCGTTCAACACTCCCGGGGGAAGCTTCGGATCTTCACTCTCGTGACAGCGGACGATGCACGCCGGATCGAGCACAAGCGAACGTTCGACCACTCGGGACCGCGCTCCAGGGATCGCACCGAGAAGTCGTCACCGGCCGGCGACCTCCAGAGCGAGGTCCTCCACGGCCATTCTCTCGAATGAACAGGGAGCGCCATGGGCGTTTCCGCTGCGAGAGAAGGCGGGAGTTGCTCGCATACGAGCACGAATCTAATCTAGCAGCCTCGCAACAGGAGCACAACGAGACTTTCGGAGCATTGCGTTGGGCTCCTGGTTAGCGGTGAGCGGTTAGCTGGATTCCAGAAGCGGACTCTTCTGTTGTGCTTTCACCGGGGTCGCGGTGGCCGCGGTGGCCGCGGCTGTTGCCGCTCTTGCGGCTGCCGCGTGAGCGAAGCGCGCGGCCTGGCTGCCTGTGCGGAGCCGGCCCGGAGGCGTGGCGCTGAGCATGCCGACACCGTCGGAACCGTGCAGGGGCGCCTTTTCTTTCTCTTTTCCTTCTAGATGTGCCGCAGCATCGCGCTCACCTCGCTGGCACAACCCCACGCCAGCGTGTACCCCGCGCCGCCATGGCCGTAGTTGTGGATCACGCGGCCTTCGCGCTCGAGCCGCACGGTGCTCCGATACGGGCGCAGGCCGGCGCGCGCCCTGAGCAAGCGGCCTGGTCGAAGACCGGCCGCGCGCACCCGCTGGAGCATTGCGTCAGTGCGCTCGGGGTCGGGCGTCAGCGGGCGGTCGTCGGGGGACGGAATGACACAGCCGCCAATCACGATCTCGCGACGCCGCGGGACGACATAAACGAGCGCGGATTCGTCCCTTTCATCACCCAGTGCGACATCTAGGGGTATCTCGCCTGGCTCGACGATGGCTACCTGGCCGTAAAGGGCGAGGAGCTCGCCGTCGCCGGTGAGGGCGCGCGCCCCGAGCCCGGTGCAATTCACGACGCCGTCGCCCTCGACCTCGGCGAGCGATTGCACGCGCTCGATGCGCACCGGGCTGTGGAGCTGCGACTCCAGCCAGGGCAGGTGCAGCGACGGCTCGATGCGCGGCGCCGTGAACCGGAAGCTGTGCGGCGCGCCCAGCGGGTGCGGTCCAGGCTCGAGCGCGAGGTCCGGGGCGCTCGGGGCCCACCAGGGCAGCTGCGTGTCGTCCGACGCCTCGCGCGTGGTCAGGAGATCCACGCCCGCCTCGGGGTGCCGCCGTGCGATGCGCGTGAGCTCATCGAGGCTCGCCCGCGACCAGGCGTTGACGCGCTCGGGCGGGTTCGCCGCGAACGGGTGCCACAGCGCGGCGGCGACAGCGGACGTCGTGCGCTCGCCGCGCTCCGCCGCGATCACCTGCACGCGGTGCCCGTCGCGCTGGAGGACGACCGCCGTGGTCAACCCGATCACCCCTGCGCCCACGACGGTGATGTGCCGCTCCGGCGCTTGTCTCGTCGACGACTCCACGGTCGCGCGCTCTAGCACGCTGCACCCCTGCGTCGAGATCGCACGCCGCGCCCGGCGATCGAAGCCGATCGGTCAGCCGTCCCGCGCCGCCCCGCGCAGCCTCGATCCGCTCGCGCCGTCCCATGTGGCGCCCGGCCGCCTGCGCCGAACCCGGGGGCCTTCACCTCGCGGAGCGCGCGCGGCGCGGCGCTCCTCCGGGGCCGGCTGCGCGCCGCGCCCCGGACGGCGCCGCGCGGCCGCGGTGGTCTGCGCCTCGCGCGCGCTGACGCGGTCGCGCACGGACGGTGCTACGCAGTCCCGGTCCGCAGCGCCGGGCTCGCCGCGGTCCCGCGGCTCGGCGCGCGGCGCGAGGGACCATGTCGAGCCACCGCTTCAACGATCCGGAGATCGCCGCCGTGTATCGCGCCATCCACGAGCGGCGCGACATGCGCCACTTCCTGCCCGAGCCGGTGGACCCCGACGCGCTCGCCAGGCTGCTCGCGGCCGCGCACGCCGCGCCGAGCGTGGGCATGATGCAGCCCTGGCGGTTCGTGCGGATCACGGCGCCGGAGCTCCGGCGCGACATCCACGCGCTCGTCGAGGCGGAGCGCCTCGCCACGGCGCGCGCGCTCGGGGAGCGCGAGGACGAGTTCATGCGCCTCAAGGTCGAGGGCATCCTGGAGTGCGGCGAGCTGCTCGTCGCCGGCCTCATGGCGGGGCGCGAGGCGCACGTGTTCGGCCGCCGCACGCTGCCCGAGATGGATGTCGCCTCGGTGGCCGCGGCCATCCAGAACCTGTGGCTCGCGGCGCGCGCGGAGGGGCTCGGCGTGGGATGGGTATCGCTCTTCGAACCGGGAGGGCTGGCCGCGCTGCTCGGCATGCCGGCGGGCAGCAGGCCGCTCGCCATCCTGTGCGTCGGTCACGTGGCGGCGTTCTACGATCGCCCCATGCTCGAGGCGTGCGGCTGGGCAGCGCGCCGCCCGCTCCCGGAGCTCGTCTCCGAGAACGCCTGGCCCGAGGAGGCCGCCGCGGCCGGCGAGAGGAGCCCGTGATCCCGGCGCGCTCGCGCCGGTGGGCGAGGCGAGCGCGCAGGCAACGAGGCGAGCGCGGCGCTCCGCGGAGCTACAGGTCCCGCGCGCAGCGGGCGCCGATGTTGTTGACCCGGTCGAATGGGTAGCTGTAATCGCGGTTGCCCGCGAGCACGTCCGACGCCGGCGCGCGGTAGCTCCCGCCGCGCGTGACCCGCGTCGCGTCGCGCTCGCCGTCCACGCGATGCACGCAGTCGATGCACGACGTGGGGAGCGCGTCGCGCCACCAGTCCATCGTCCACTCCCACAGGTTGCCGGCCAGGTCCGAGTGCCCCCATCGCCCGTCTCCGCTCGGCTTCGACCCCACCGGCAGGATGTCGCTCAGCGCGCAATCTCCCGCGGCGCTCCCGTCGCCGGTGCACCCATAGGCGGCGCGCGCGCTGTCGATCCCGGAGCCCCAGGGATACGGTCGGTGCTCGTCGCCTCCAGCGGCCGCGTAGTTCCACTCCGCCTCGGAGGGCAGGCGGCCGCCGTCCCACGAGCAGAACGCGAAGGCCTCGAACCAGGTGATGCAATTGATCGGGAGCTCCTCGTTCGGTCCCGGCTCGTCGGTCCATGTCCAGAGGAGATCACCATTGCATTGCAGCGCCGATTTCAGCATCGCGGTGTTCGGCGCGAGCCGCTGGTTCCATCCCGCGATCCACCCGCTGCCGTCGACGTGAGGGTGCCGGCCAGCCCCGATCGCGGGCGGGTTCTCCTGCACGCCCCGCCCGGCTCCCACGAATGCTCGGAATCGCCCCACCGTGATCTCGAACCTGTCGAGGCGGAAATCGCTGACGGCCGCAGGGAACGAGTCGTCCGTGCTCGATTCACCGTCGTAGCTCCTCAGGTACGTGCCGCAGGGGACCCGTCTGTTGCCGCAGCAGCTCGCCTCGCCGGGACCGCAGGTGTCCCCGGCGCCCGGCCCGCCGCCCGCGCAGCTCCGAGGCCTGGCCAGCACGTCCGGCGAGCCGCACGTGTTCGGGCAACCCGGCTCCCCGCACTCGCCGCACGCCGCGCCGCCCTCGCACAGGACGCAGGCCCCGGCGCCATCGCACGCCGAGCCGCCGTCCGATCCACAGGGCGTCCGCGCCGGCCGCGGCAGCTCCGCGCACAGGCCCTCGCCGCACACCACCTCCATGCAGGCGCTCTGCGCCGGCGGGCAGTCCTCCACCGGGTCGACGCAGGTGCCCGTCGCGCCGCCACCGTCACCGCCGCCGCTGCTGGTGCTGCTGGTGCTGCTGCTGCCGGTGCTGGTGACGCCGCTGCCTCCGCCGCCCTCGGACCCACT
>JAICEP010000240.1 GCA_025924095.1 Sorangium sp. | reverse complement strand
TGTCGCGCGTGGCCGCCGTGCCGTTCACCGACCGGCGCTCCCGGGCGGCCGCTGGCTCCGGCCGCTACGTCGCGGTCGCGGCGGAGCCGAGGCCTCCGGTGAAGGAGGCTCCGCCATCGAAGCCCGCGAAGCGCCCGACCGAGGTGCGCGTCGCGCGGTGCGCGCACTGCAAGCACGAGCTCTTCATCGGCAACCGTTTCTGCGTCGAGTGCGGCGCGCCCATCAAGCCGTGAGCGGCGCCGCGGGCGCGCGAGGCACGGCGCCTCGCCGGAAGCGCGCGCGCCGCCCCGCGCGCCGATCGCGAGCCGCGGCCAGCGCTGCGGGGGCGACGCCGCGCATCACTTGAGCGAGAGCAGCTCGACCTCGAAGATGAGGGTCGAGTTGGGCGGGATCACGGGCGGGAAGCCGCGAGCGCCGTAGCCGAGCTCCGGCGGGATCGTCAGCTTGCGAAGGCCGCCGATCTTCATGCCGGCGACCCCCTGATCCCATCCCTTGATCACCTGCCCGGCCCCCAGCTTGAACGAGAAGCCCTGGCCGCGATCGCGCGAGCTGTCGAACTTGTTGCCGTTGGTCAGCGTGCCGACATAGTGAACGGTCACGAGCTGGCCGTGCGTTGCCTCGGCGCCCGTCCCTTCCTTCAGGTCCTCGATCCCAAGCTCTGCTTGCATGACTGACTCCTTTCGACGCGATGGGAGGAGCGCTGCGCGGTCGCGTCAAGCTGAAGCAGCGCGCGGGCGCTCCGGACGAGCGCTCGCGAGCGCACAGGGGCTCGGGGAAATCGCGGGTCAGCCGCCGAAGCCGGGGAACGAAAACACTGGCGTGCCTCCGGTCAGACGCCAGGTGTTCGCGGTCTGCTGCACGACGGGCTGGCGCAGCGTCGGGTGCGGGTGCGTCTGCTCGAAGGCGAACAGGATCGCGGCCGGCGTGAGCTGATCGAGCGACGCGAAGAAGCCGAGGGTGAGCATCGCTCCCCCCTCGGTCCACCGGTACCCCTGCCGCCGGGCGCCGGCGGTGAGCAGGTTGTTCACGCCCGCCACGTCCGCCGCGATCTCGTTCGGCTGGTTGAAGACAGGGAGCGTGCGCGACAGCATCCGCCCGAGATCCGCGGGCGTTACGCCACGGCTCCCGCCCTGCCCGTTCGCGCAGCCCGTGTGCCCGAGGTGATGGTGGCCGAGCTCGTGGCCGAGCACGAACGCGAGCTGCTCGTGGTAGAGCTGGCGCTGCCGCTCGACCTTGCGCGCGTCCGTGTGCTGCGCCGGATCGATGAAGCCCATCGGCGGACGGATGATCGGCTGCCCGGGCCGCTGCCGCTGCGCGAGCAGCCGCAGGAACTCGTCGAGCTTCCTCGTCCCGAAGATCTCGTCGGTCGCCTTGAACTGCGCGATCTGCGCCTGCACCTCGAGCAGCCCGTCGGTGATCGCCATGAACGGCATCCGCTGGTCGTCGCAGCCGGCGAACGCGTTCACCTCGCCGACCGTCGGATCGGCGATGAACGGGATGCCGTTCACCTTCTGCTGTGCAGCCGACGGCAGCGCGCCGATCAGCGCGCCCATGACGACGCCGGCCTCGGACTGGAGCCAGCCGACGTGGATATCGTTGATGGGATCGCCGAGCACCGGCAGCCCGGGCACCGTGGGCACGGTGAAGGTGGGCGCCTGCGCGGGCCCGGTCTGCGCCGGCGGGTAGCCAGGCTGCTGCTGCGGATAGCCAGGCTGCTGCGGGTAGCCGGGCTGCTGCTGCGGGTAGCCCTGCGGGGGCGCGCCGTACGGCGGGTAACCCTGGCCGTACGACGGCTGGGACGGTGGTCGGCGCGAGCTGCTCCGTTGACAGCCTGCGACGAGTCCGAGAGCCAGAGCGAGCGCGCCGATCGATCGAAGCAGATTCATCGCCGCGAGCATAGCGCACGGAGCGGGCGTCAACCCGCGCCCTGGCGCGAGCAGGATCCCAGCACGCAGGATGCGTGGACCGCGCGGCGCCGCGATGAGCCGAAAGCCGCGCGCCGGGCGTCAGGCGCAGGAGGACCGATGAACAGATACCGAGCCTGGTCTGCCGCTGCCGCCCCCCTGTGGCTCAGCGCCGTCGCGCTCACGGGCTGCGGCGGCGCCTCCGTCGCGCAGGCGCCCGCGATGCCGGAGCCCGCCGCTGCCGCCGTCATGTCGCCGCGCGAGGAGGGATCCATCGAGACGGCCGAGGATGCGCTCGCAGAGCTGGAGCGCGCGGAAGGTGAGCTCGACAAGGTCCTGGGCGCACCGACAGGCCACGAGGAGGACCGTGCCATGACGCAGGCAGCTCCGCCGGGGGCGCCACCGCCGCCGCGCGCGGCGTCACCGTCGCGTCCGGAGGCGTCCGACAGCACCCCCGCACAGGCCCCGCGGGCGACGGCCGCCGGCGCTGAGCGCCCGGCGAAGAAGGCCGAGGCCGAGAGGATGACCGCGACGCCGTGCGAGACCGCGTGCCGCGCGCTCGCGTCGATGAACCGCGCAGCGCAGCACCTCTGCGGGCTCGCCGGCGACACGGACCCGCGGTGCGACGCCGCGCGCACCCGGGTCAACGGCGCGACCGACCGCGTCGCGTCGCGGTGCCCGCGCTGCGTCGAGCTCTAGCTCGCACGGGGCTCCACCCGCTCGGCGCACCGGCATTCGCTTCGAGGCCGCCGGACGCGCTCCCCTCCGCCGAGCGATATCAGGGGCCCGGCGCGAGGAGCTGGAGCAACCGTACGTTCTTGTACATCTCCCCGAGCGAGCCAGCCGCCGCCTGGCCGGCCTTCGCCAGCCGCTCGATCTCTTCGGGGCGCACGTCCACCTGCACCGTGAGCCGACCTGCGCCCTGATCCACGGTGAGCGTCGCGCGCTTCGCGATCTCGGCGAGCGCCGCGCCGGGCTCCGGACCGGCGAGCGCCTTCAGCGCATCCACGTTCGCGCGCTTCTCCTCCAGGAGCTTCCGGAGCTCCTCGGCCGCGTCGGCCGACGCGGCATCGATCACGACGGTCGCCGCGAGGCCCTCCTTCGTCGAGACGCCGACGGTGACGGCGCGCGGGCCGGTGGAGCCGGTGAGGATCGCGCGGAGGCTCGGCTTGCTCTCGGCGAGCAGGGCGACGCCCAGGAGGGGACGATCCCACCCGATGTGCGCGAGGCGCGAGGTGACCTCGTCCCGGCTCGCCAGCGACGTCTCGGACTCCTCGGCGTCGATGCCCGCGCGGATCTCGGGCTCGGTGCCGTACAGCAGGATCGATCCATCGCGCACGGCGATCGCGTCCTCGCCGGCGCGGAGCAGGTACCTCACGCCCTTGTACTCCGCCTGGACGTAGCTGTGCTCCGCGAGGCGCGCCGCGAGCTTCTGCTCGTCGAAACGCCCGCGCGCGACCACGAGCGACGGGGAGAGGATCAGCTTGTCGACATCGAACCCGAGATCGATGCCCGTCGCCTTCTTGATGTCATCGCGGGTGCGCTCGATGTGCTGCCGCACCGAGCCGCCGTCGGCGCCGAGCGCGTTCAGGTCGAGCTGGTGAGGATCGACGATCACCACCCCGGGAACGCTGCCATGGACATATTCGAGCAGAGACTCGTCCTTCGGGAACGTGGCCGCGCGGAGGTGCGACAGGCCGAAGCCGAGGAGCCCGGTCTGCTGGGCGATGACGATGGAGAATACGAGGCCGAGGAGCACGATGTACTTGGCCTTGCCTCGCTTCCTGGGTGCTCCGACGGCCCGTGCCGGCTTTGACGCGCTCTCGGTGCTCATCTGTGCTCGCTGCGCCCTCGCTGGATACCACGTGCCGCCGGGCCCTGCGGGAACCACCGCCGCAGCGCCTCGAGCGCCGCTCGTCGACCCGGCGCGCGCTGCGGCAGAGCATAACCGGAAGCGGGACGCCGGCCAGGCCTTCCGCCGGGGCCGCTGGACGGATAGAAACGACGCGACGTGCCTGGATCATCGTCCCCCGATGGCGGCCGCGGCGCGCTCGCACAGCCGAGCGACGGCGCCGTGCTGCCCGCCTCCCTCGGCCGCTACCACGTCCAGCGCCTCCTCGGCGAGGGGGCGATGGGGCGCGTGCTGCTCGCGCACGATCCGCTGCTCGATCGCGACGTCGCGCTGAAGCACCTGCGGGACGATCTCCGCATCCCGCGCGACGTCCGCGAGCAGCTCGTCGTGAGGATGCGCCACGAGGCGCGCGCCGCCGCCCGCGTGACGCACCCGAACCTCGTCACGCTCCACGACGTCGGCGAGGACCCGGACTTCGGGCTCTACCTCGTCTTCGAGTACGTCGAGGGGCCGACGCTGAAGCAGCAGCTCCTCGAGCGCCCGCTCTCGGCGGCGCAGGCCGCGCGCCTGGCGCGCGAGCTCGGCGAGGCGCTCACGATCGCGCACCGGGCAGGCATCGTCCACCGCGACATCAAGCCGGAGAACATCATCCTCTCCACGAAGGGCGGCAAGATCGCCGACTTCGGCATCGCCCGGATCCCGGACTCGACGCTGACGCACCAGGGGGGGCTCATGGGGACGCCCGCGTACAGCGCGCCGGAGACGTTCCGCGCCGGGAAGTTCTCGCCCGAGAGCGATCAGTTCTCGCTCGCGGCCGTGATGTTCGAGGCGATCTCCGGCAAGCGCGCGTTCCCGGGCGACGACGCGGTCTCGGTCGCATCGAAGATCGCGAGCGACGAGCCGCCGTCCATCGCGAGGGAGCTCGGCGTGCCGCCGTCGCTCGATCAGGTGCTCGCGCGCGGCCTGTCGAAGCGACCCGAGGACAGGTACCCGAGCTGCGACGCGTTCGGCGCCGCGTTCGCCGACAGCCTGGAGTGGGCCGCCTCCAGCCAGCTGCCAAGGCGCATGCTGGAGGCCCCCGTCACCGCGACGGCGGCGCTGTCCACGGAGCCCGGCGCGGTGCGCGCGGATCCGATCGACGACCACTTCCCTCCCCGCGAACGGAAGATGGGGCAGATCGTCCTCGGCGCGGCCGTGGTCGTTGCGACGGCCATGCTGCTCGTGCGCACGGCGATGCGATCGACGGACGCGCCGGTCGAGGCGCCCCCCGCAGGCGCGGCGCCGATCGCGTCGCCCGCGCCCACGCCGCCGCGGCCGCGCGTCGGCCCGACGACGCGGCCTGCGCGCCCGAAGCACGAGCCCGCCGACACGGCATCGCCGGCCTCGCCCGCGCCGCGCGCGACGGGCAGCGCGGAGCCGAGCGCGAGCCCGTCGGGCAGCGCCAGCGCTCCGAGCCAGCCCGCGACGGATGTTATCCCCGAGGACGAGGACGATGAGGCCGCGGACGCCGGGACGCCTGAAACCGACGACTTCGGCGCGCCGCAGACCACCGAAGGTGACGCGCCGGACGCCGGGGCGGCCGATGCCGCCGCGCGTTGAACGGCTGAGAGCGCGGATGCGTTGTCACGCGGAAAAAACTCCCGTAAAGGAGCCCGAGTAAGCGGCGTCGCTGTCCGGAACGGCCGACGTCAAGCGCCCCTCGCGGGCTCGGCATGTCGCTCACGATCACGCCGACCGCCGCGCTGGCGACTGTCTGGAACGCTGTCCTGCCCCCTGAGATCTCCGCGATGACTACCCTGACAAACGGCGACGATCTCCATCTGTCGCTCTACCGAAAGATGTTTCAGATACGCCGCTTCGAGGAAGAAGCGGCCCGCGCCTACGCGCAGAGCAAGATCGGTGGGTTCCTGCACCTCTACATCGGTCAGGAGCCGATCGCCGTCGGCGCGTCCGCCGCGCTTCGCCCTGACGATTACGTGATGACGACCTACCGCGATCACGGCCTCGCGCTCGCCCGCGGGATGACCCCGCGCGCCGCGATGGCGGAGCTCTACGGCAAGGTCACCGGGTGCTCGAAGGGGCTCGGCGGCTCGATGCACTTCTTCGACAAAGAGCACAACATGCTCGGCGGCTACGGCATCGTCGGCGGCCACATCCCCATCGCCGTCGGGACCGCGTTCGCGTCGAAGTACCGCGGCGAGGACAGGGTCTCGATGGTGTTCTTCGGCGAGGGGGCGGTGAGCATCGGTGACTTCCACGAAGGCATGTCGCTCGCGGCGCTCTGGAAGCTGCCGATCGTGTTCGTCTGCGAGAACAACGAGTACGCGATGGGGACGCCGCTCTCCCGGACGCTCTCGGTCGAGGACGTCTCGCTGAAGGCGCTCGCCTACGGGATGGAGCGCGATCGCTTCAACTCCGAGCACGTCCTCCAGGTGCGCGATCGCCTCGGCGAGGCCATCGCGCGGGCGCGCACCCACTCGGAGCCGACGCTTGTCGAGATCAGGACGTACCGCTTCCGGGGCCACTCGATGAGCGATCCGGGAAAGTACCGGACGAAGGAGGAGCTCGAGGAGCGCAAGAAGAAGGACGTGCTCCTGCGCTCGCGCATCGAGCTCGAGGAGAAGGGGCACAAGGCCGCCCTCGAGGCGATCGATAAAGAGGTGGAAGACGAGATCGCCGATGCGGTCCGCTTCGCCGAGGAGAGCCCCGAACCCGGGCCCGAGGTTCTCGAGCCCACAACCTACGCAGGACCTTTTGCGCGATGACCGTCCTAAGATACCGGGAGGCGGTTCGCGCCGCCATGATCGAGGAAATGGAGCGCGACGAGCGGGTGTATCTCGTCGGCGAGGAGGTCGGGCACTACCAGGGCGCCTACAAGGTGACCGAGGGGATGCTCGATAAGTTCGGATCCAGGCGCGTGATCGACGCGCCGATCACCGAGAGCGGGTTCACCGGCATCTCGATCGGCGCCGCGATGGTCGGGCTCCGGCCGATCGTCGAGTACATGACGTGGAACTTCTCCGCCGTCGCGTTCGATCAGATCCTCAACAACGCAGCGAAGCTCCGGCAGATGTCCGGCGGGCAGCTCACCATCCCGCTCGTGCTGCGGGCGCCGAACGGCTCGGCGCGGCAGGTCGGCTCGCAGCACTCGCACTCGATGGAGCACTTCTACGCGCATATCCCCGGCCTCAAGGTGCTCGCGCCCGCGATGCCCGCGGACGCGAAGGGGCTCCTGAAGTCGGCGATCCGGGACGACAACCCGGTGCTCTTCATGGAGAGCGAGACGCTCTACGGTGTGAAGGGCGAGGTGCCCGACGATCCCGACTTCATCGTGCCGCTCGGGGTCGCCTCGATCGTGCGCGAGGGGACGGACGTCTCGATCATCGCCTGGAGCCGGATGGTGCACGTGGCGCTCGAGGCGGCCGCGGAGCTCGAGAAGGAGGGCATCAGCGCGGAGATCGTGGATCTGCGATCGCTGCGCCCGCTCGACGAGGAGACGGTCGTGCGGAGCGTAACGAAGACCCACCGCGCGGTCGTGGCGCACGAGGGCTGGCCCTACGGCGGCGTCGGCGCCGAGGTCGCCGATCGCATCCAGCGGCTCGCGTTCGACGAGCTGGACGCGCCCGTCCTGCGCGCGACGACGCTCGACGTTCCGATGCCCTACAACGCACGGCTGGAGCAGTACGTGATCCCGCAGGCGGCGCGGATCATCGAAAACGTTCACCGCGTTCTCTACAAAAGCTGACTGAGCGGACGCACATCCCCGATCAAGGTTGATAGACCCATGGCGAAGGTTCTGGAACTGCCGAAGCTGTCCCCAACCATGGAGGAGGGGCAGATCAGTGCGTGGCACAAGAAGGAAGGCGACACGATCGACATCGACGATCTGCTCGCAGACGTCGAGACCGATAAGGCGACCATGGAGTACAAGTCCTTCGATCGAGGGACGTTGCTCAAGATCCTCGTGCCCCCGGGCAGCGTGGTTCAGCTCGGCCAGCCTGTCGCGATCATCGGTAACCCGGGCGAGGACATAAGCGCCCTCGCCGGGGGGAGCGGCGGCGGCGCTCCGGCGCCGCAGCCGAGCGCGGCGGAAGCTCAACCCAAGGGCGATCGCGCGGCGCAGCCGGCCGGCGGCGCCGCGCCGAGCGGCGAGGCGCCCGCGACGACCGCGCCGCCCGCGGCCCGCGGCGACGCGGTCTCGCCGCCCACGCAGCCGGCGGCGCCGCAGCCGTCGTCCGACGGGCGCGTGAAGGCGTCGCCCTACGTGCGCAAGCTCGGCCGCGAGCGCGGGCTCGACCTGACCAGCGTCGCCGGTACGGGTCCGCGCGGGCGCATCGTCGCGCGCGATCTCGAGGGGCTGAAGCCGGCGCCGACCGCCGCGGCGGCCGCGCCCGCCGCGCCCGGCGAGCTCGCTGCGCCGGAGGTGCGACCGCTCAGCATGATGCGCAAGGCGATCGCCCGGCGCCTCACCGAGTCGAAGCAGACGGTCCCGCACTTCTATCTCTCGATCGACGTCGACGCCGATCCGCTGAACGCGCTGCGCGAGCAGATCAACGCGGATCTCGCGGCGACCGCCGCCGAGGGCGAGAAGCCGCCCAAGATCAGCTTCAACGATCTCCTCGTCAAGGCGTGCGCCATCGCGCTCGTGCGCGTGCCGGAGTGCAACGCGCAGTTCACCTCGGACGCGATCCTCATCCACCGGCGCGTCGACATCTCGGTGGCGGTCGCCGTCCCCGAGGGCCTCGTCACCCCGGTCGTGCGCGACGTCGACCGCAAGCAGGTGCTCGATATCGCCGCCGAGGTGCGCGAGCTCGCCGGGCGGGCCAAGGCGAAGAAGCTGCGGCCCGAGGAGATGGCGAACGGGACGTTCTCGATCTCGAACCTGGGCATGTACGGGATCGACAACTTCGGGGCCGTCATCAACCCCCCGGAGGGCGCGATCCTCGCCGTGGGTCAGGTCCGCCGCGAGCCCGTCGTGCGCGGCGAGCAGGTGGTGCCGGGCCGCCGCTGGGGCTTGACGCTCTCCTGCGATCCCCGCGTCGTCGCCGGCGCGGTCGGCGCGACCTTCCTCAAGGTCCTGCGCCAGCTGCTGGAGCACCCGACGCAGATCCTGATCGGCTAGCCGTCTACACTTTCACTGCCAGAGAACCGCCAGGATGCAGAGGACGCCGGGGAGCTCCCGGCGTCCCCATGCGCAGCGCGCGCTGGCCTCACCGCCGCGGGCGCGCACCGACCTCACCGCCGCGGCGCACGACCGCCCCGCTTCTGCTCAGGTAGCCTCGGCGCTGCTCCCGAGCGCGTCGCCGAGGCGCGCCAGGTTCCGCGAGAAGATCTGCACCGACGGGTGCGACGGCCCGAGCGCCTTCGTGGCGATCGCCACCGCGCGCTCGATCTGCTGCCAGGCGCCCGATAGATCGCCGAGCGCCTGCAGCACGCGCCCGAGGTTGTTCACGATGCTCGCCACGACCGGGTGATCCGGGCCGTAGGTGGCCTGCGCGATGCCGAGCGCCCGCTCCAGCTGCTCGCGCGCCCCGGGCAGCTCACCGAGCGCTTGCAGCACGCTGCCGAGGTTGTTGCAGCCGATCGCCACCGCCGGATGATCCGGCCCGTAGGTCGCCTCGGCGATCCTCAGCACGCGCGCGAAGTTCGCCCGCGCCCCCTCGAGATCGCCGAGATCGCGCAGCACGCTGCCGAGATTGTTGATGTCCCGCGCGACGTCCGGGTGATCCGGCCCGTAGGTGTCCTCGACGATCGCGAGCGCGCGCTCGAAGTCGGCGCGCGCCCCGGCGAGGTCGCCGAGGTCGCGCAGCACGCGCCCGCGGTTGTTCAGCGCCAGCGCGAAGCGCGGGGGGTAGCAGCCGTAGCTGTGCTCGTCGATCTTGAGCGCCTCCTCGAACTGCTCGCGCGCGCCCTTCAGGTCGCCGAGATCGTGGAGCAGCCGGCCGAGGTTCGTGCGCCCGATCGCGACCGTCGGGTGCTCCTGTCCGTAGGCGCGGATGTCGATCGCGAGCGCCCGCTCGAGGTGCACGCGCGCGCCCGCGAAGTCGCCGAGGTCGCGGAACAGCGCGCCCAGGTTGTTGAGCCGTATCGCGACGCTCGGGTCGTCGGGGCCGTACGTCGCCTCGTCGATGGCGAGGGCACGCTCCAGGTGCTTGCGCGCGCCCGGCATGTCGCCCTGAACCAGGTGCACGCAGCCGACGGCGTTCACGACGCGCGCGACGACCGGGTGGTCGGGGCCAAAGCTCGCGATGTCGATCGGCAGCGGGCGCTCAAGGTGG
>JAICEP010000239.1 GCA_025924095.1 Sorangium sp. | reverse complement strand
TCACGGAAGTCCGTGGAGTACTTGATCACCAGGACGTGCGCGTTGACGCCCAGGACCTTCTCGCGAAACTCCGCCTGAAAACCCCCGGTCACGCTCATCACGGTCGCGAGCGCCGCGACCCCGAGCGCGACCCCGAGGATCGCGAACGTGGTGCCGACCGAGATGAACGCCCGCTTCTTGGAGCCGAGATACCGCAGCGAGACCCCGAGCGCGAAGCGGTCCTTCCAGAGCAGCTTCCCGAGCAGATAGAACAGAGCGAGCGCCAGGCCAACCGCGGCGACGGCTGCGACGAGCACGATGATGATGGAGTTGAGCCGGGCGGGGTCGCTCATCGCGGTGCCCTCCTAGCAGAACGCGGCGCGCGCGGCACGCCGGGCCGCGGGGATCGACGGCGCCCGCACCCACGCGGGCTTTCGTGTGCAGCGTCCGCATGATCTCGCTTCCCGGACCGAACGCCTGCTAGAATCCGACCCTGCCGCAGATGCCGGCATGTGGCGTGCACCTCTGCCCGCGAGCCTTTCATGAGCGCCACCAAAAACGAGCACCACACCGCGCGCAGCAGAGTTTTCGACGACGAGGCAGGCGCGCACGATGAGGCACCGACGTCACGCCCCAGCGGCGCGGCGGGCGGAGCTCGCTCGTCCGGCGTCGGCGCCGCGTTCGCGCCGTCCGCGGAGCCCGAGGGCGCAGGCGACGACGATGTGCCCGTGGAGGTCGAGCTCCGCCCCTCGTCGAGGCCCTCCAGGTCGGGCTGGGTCGAGGGGCCGGCGAGCGAGGTGCCTCCGAGCTTCAGGGCGCCGCCGCCGCTGCGCCAGAAGACCCCTCGGTTCGGGCGGCAGAGCCAGCCCGACGCCGACGAGATGAGCGGGAGGACGAGCGCTGCGCCGATCAGCGAGGCGGAGCCGTCCATGGAGATCCCGCCGCCGGACGAGGTCGAGCCGCGCGAGCGGCGGCCGCCCGGCGCCAAGGATCCGTACATCGGGACGACCTTCGACCACCGGTACAAGATCGAGCGGCTGCTCGGCGAGGGCGGGATGGGGTTCGTCTACCTCGCCCGCCACAAGGTCATCGACAAGCGCGTCGCCGTGAAGGTGCTCCGCGCGGAGCTCGCGCGGGACCGCGAGATCTTCGAGCGCTTCGTGCAGGAGGCCCGCTCGGCGTCGAGCATCGGCAACCCGCACATCGTCGACATCTCCGACTTCGGCGACCTGCCGGACGGCTCCACGTACTTTGTCATGGAGTACCTGGAAGGCGTGAGCCTGGCGCAGCTCATCGACTCGCCGAACGAGCTGCCGATGGATCGCATCTGCCACATCGCGCTGCAGCTGTCCGCGGGCCTCGCCGCCGCGCACGACGCCGGCATCATCCACCGCGATCTCAAGCCGGACAACGTCTTCGTGGTGGCCCGCGGCAGCGATCCGAGCTTCGTGAAGATCCTCGACTTCGGGATCGCGAAGGTGTCGACAAGCACGACGACGAAGCTGACGCGCGCCGGGGCGGTGTTCGGGACGCCGCACTACATGTCCCCCGAGCAGGCCGCCGGCGCGCCCATCGATCACCGGACCGACATCTACTCGCTCGGCGTGATGCTCTATGAGCTCGTGAGCCGGCAGCTGCCGTTCAACGCCGACAACTTCATGGGGATCCTGACGCAGCACATGTACAAGGCGCCGGTCCCCATCCGCGCGCTCGTCGGCGGCCCCGATTGCCCGCCGGGGCTCGAGGCGGTGATCCTGAAGTGCCTCTCCAAGAAGCCGGAGTCGCGCTACCAGACGATGATCGAGCTCCACGAGGACCTCGAGCGCGTGAGGGGCGGGGGCGTGCCGGGCGCGGTCGCGGAGATGATGGCGCGCTCGGGCGGCTTCAACGTGCCGCACGACTACTTCAAGACGTCGAAGGTGATCGTCCCGGCGACGCCGCCGTCGCCGCCGCGCTCGCCGTGGCCCCGCTACGTGTGGGTCGCCGGCGCGGCGGCCGCGGTGGGGATCGTGACCGCCATCTTCGTCATCGGCGCGAGCGGGTCCGCCAGGGACAGCGGTCCGCAGGTGGCGCAGAAGCCCCCGGTCGAGGTGCCCGCGGCCAGGCCGCCGGCCCCCGAGCCGCCGCCCGCCATCCAGAAGACGGTGGTCGCGCTGGCCGCCGTGCCGGAGACGGCGGTCGGCTACCGCAACGGCGTGGAGATGAGGCTGCCCGCGAGCATCGACGTGGAGCAGGGGCAGACGGTCACGATCGACATCCGGGCCGAGGGGTACGTCCCCAGCACGGTCGTGCTCGACGGGACCGAGCAGAGCAAGCTCGTGAAGCTCGTCGAGGTCGACGAGAAGGGCAGCACGAGGGTGAGGCCCTTCCGGCCGACGCCGACGCCGGTCCGGCCTCCGAAGGGCTCGGACGTCCGGGACCCCTGGGCGAACCAGAAGAAGTGAGCGGCCGCTCGGCGCAGGCCCCGCTCTGCGGGCGCCGTGATAAGCCGCGGGGGTGACCCAGATAGCTCACCTCATCGACCTCGTCCCCGAGGACGTGCTCGGCATCTGTCGCCGCCTCCGCGAGCGCGGCAAGCGCGGCTGGATCGTCGGCGGGTGCGTGCGCGATCTGCTCCGCGGGGAGCCCGCCAAGGACTGGGACGTGGCGACCGACGCGCGGCCGGAGGAGGTCGTGGCCGCGTTCCGGAAGGTGATCCCGACCGGGATCCAGCACGGGACGGTGACCGTCGTCGTGCGCGGCGTGCCGTACGAGGTGACGACGCTGCGGGGCGACGGGACCTACAGCGACGGGAGGCGGCCGGACCGGGTCGAGTTCGTGGACGACATCACCGCCGATCTCGCGCGGCGGGACTTCACCATGAACGCCATCGCGATCGACCCGGTCGACGGGCACCTCATCGATCCGTTCGGCGGCCAGCGGGACCTGGAGGCGAAGGTCATCCGCGCGGTCGGGGATCCGGGCGAGCGCTTCGCCGAGGACGGGCTGCGGGTGCTGCGCGCGGCGCGCTTCGCGGCGACGCTGGAGAGCGCGCTCGACCCCGAGACCGAGCGCGCGATGGGCACCGCGCGGTCGCACCAGACGTTCCGCTGCGTGAGCGCGGAGCGGGTGCGCGACGAGTGGCTCAAGGCGATGCGCGCGCGCCGCCCGAGCGTGGCATTCGACATCATGCGCCGCACGGAGCTGCTCTCGATCACCTGCCCGGAGATGATGGAGTCGGTCGGGTGCGAGCAGAACCGCTGGCACGCGTACGACGTGTGGGGGCACGCGATGGCCTGCCTCGACGCGTGCAAGCCCGAGCCGATCCTCCGCGTGGCGGCGCTGATGCACGACATCGGCAAGCCGAGGACGCGCGAGTTCTCCGAGAAGACGAGCGACTACACGTTCTACGAGCACGAGCGGATCGGCGCCGAGATGGCCGAGCCGATCCTGACGCGGCTGCGCTTCTCCAACGACGAGCGCGCCCGGATCGTGGCGCTCATCCGCCATCACCTGATCTGCTACGACGACTCGTGGACGGACGCCGCGGTGCGCCGGTGGCTCCGCCGGGTGACGCCGGCGCTCGCGCCGGATCTCTACGAGATCGGCGTGGCCGACGCGCTCGGCAAGGGGCGCGAGGTGACCGAGGACATCGCGACGATAGGGCGGCTCCGGGAGCGCGTGGAGGCGCTGCTCGCCGCGGGCGCGGCGCTGTCTGCCAAGGATCTCGCCGTGAACGGCGGCGTGCTGATGAAGGAGCTCGGCATCCCGCCGAGCAGGCTCGTCGGAGAGATCCTGGAGCGGCTCGTCGAGGTCGTGACCGAGGAGCCCGAGGCGAACACGCCGGAGCGCCTGCTCGCGGCGGCGCGGGACATCGTCGCAGGGAAGAGCGCGGGCCAGTAAGGATCGAGCCGGCTCGTCCCTGGTTGCAGGGGAGGTGGTCTCGACGGGTCGCGCGGACCTTCCTTGTCGCGCGTCGCTCCCGTTCACCCGCGCTCGGCCATCTCCTCGCTCCTTAGGGGAGCCTGTCCCAGATCACGAGTCGATGGGTCGCAGGCAAGGCACATGGGACGACAGTGGTGGTCGGTCGTCTACCTCCCGTCAGGCTCGATTATTTCGTGCAGATCGCATCCATCCGGATGTGTCTCTGGTAGCATCCGTTGCTGCGCACTATCGCGCCCCCCATTGGGAGGTCCATTTGAAGCTCTCGACGAAGACGCTTGTTGGGCTGGTTGGTTTGGGTTTGCTTGCGGCGGCGGCATCCATCGGCGGATGCTCCGGCGGGGGTGGTGGGGCGAGCTCCGGCAATAACGGCTCTGGCAGCGGCGGGGGCGGGGGCGGCGGCGACGATACGACCGGGAGCGGGATCGGGGACGGCGGCGGGTTCCATGTCGATGGAGGGACCGAGGACGCGTCGCTCAACGAGGACACCGCGTGTGTCGCGACCAGCTTGCAGGCCGATTATGAGCAGCGCCCGGCCGACATCATCTTCATCATCGACAACTCCGAGAGCATGACGGAGGAGATCGACAGCGTCCAGCGGAACATCAACCAGAACTTCGCCTCGATCATCGAGCGGAGCGGCATCGATTACCGCGTCATCCTGCTCTCGAGGCACGGCAGCTCGACGGCGGAGCAGTCGGTCTGCATCGAGGCGCCGCTCGGCAGCGGGAGCTGTTCGCCGGTCCCGGCGAACCCGAACACCAATCCGCCGCACTTCTATCAGTACAACCTGGATGTCAGCAGCCTCGACTCGCTCTGTCTGGCCATCGACACCGTGAAGGGCGCGATCCCGCCCCGGGGGGAGGCCACGTCGCCCGGGTGGTCGCAGTGGCTCCGGATGGACTCGCTCAAGGTGTTCGTCGAGATCACCGACGACGGCGTGGACTGCTCGACGAAGGCGCTCGGCGCGAGCGCCGCGGAGACCGATGACGGCGACATCACCCTTTTCGACCTCGACGACGATCTGCCCGAGAACGAGAACGTGGCCGGAGGCACCCGCTCGGCAGAGGCCTTCGACGCGGCGCTGACGGCGCTCGCGCCGGAGTACTTCGGCTCGACGAGCGCGCGTAACTACATGTTCTACAGCTTCGTGGGCATCGTCGAGAACACGCCGCCGACCGCGCCCTGGCCGCCGGACGTGCCCGCCACCTGGAAGCAGTGCCGGCCCGGCTCGGTCGATCCCGGGACGACGTACCAGTCCCTCAGCGTCATGACCGGGGGGCTGAGATACCCGATCAACCAGTACGACACCTACGACGCCGTGTTCCAGGCGATCGCAGACAGCGTGATCTCGGGCGCCAAGCTGTCGTGCGAGATCGAGGTGCCGGAGGCGCCAGGCGGGCACTCCATCGATCTGGCGACGGTGCAGATCGAGTTCACGCCGAGCAACGGCGGGCAGAAGCAGACCTTCGCCCAGGTGAAGAGCCCCGAGGAGTGCAAGCCGATGTCCTTCTACATCGACGAGGGGCTCATCCGGCTGTGCCCGGAGACGTGCACAATCGCGGTGCAAGACAACACGGCGAGCATGAACCTGCTCTACGGCTGCTCGGTCACCCCCACCTGAGCGAGGAGGCGCTCCCGGGCGCAATGCGTGTGACGCGCGCATCGCGCCCGGGAGCGCCGTTCCAAGGCGCCGCCCGGCCGGCGAGCCTCCCCTTCGGGGGCGGATCGCGCGAGCCGGGCGCCCGGGCCTGCTACCCTGCGCGAGGACAGATGCGGGTCGATGTGGCGTGCCGTGCCGGCCACGGCGGAAGCGAGGAGCCCGTGGCGTTCACCCTGGGCGAGCGCCGCGTGCGGGTGACGGAGATCCTCGACCGATGGCCAGGGGGCGATCACCTCTACTTCAAGGTGCGCGGGGACGACGGCGCACGGTACATCCTGCGGCGCGATTTCGAGATCCTCCTCTGGGAGCTCGAGGTCTACGAAGTCGAGTAGACCGGCCCCTGTGGAGGGCGTGGACGGGATCGCCGCGGCGGGGGCCTACGGGTGAATCAGGGGGGGAGCGCCGGGGGGGCGGGGGTGGACGGGATTGCCGCGGACGAAGGAGCGCTTTATCGCGGCGGTCTCGGGGGCGAAGGCGAGATGGTTCAATAGATCCGAGTCGCTGAGCACGTGGTCGGGGAAACGGACGGCGAGGAAATCGGCCTCCTTGCCGGCTTCAAGGCTGCCAATCACACGGCCCAGTCCGATGGCGTCGGCCGTGCCCTGCGTCGCCATGACGAAGAGAGCGGACGGGGTGAGGCGGTCGCCAAGGCAGAGGGCATTGTCAAAGGCGCTCGACATGCTGCGGCGCATGTCGAAGCTGCGACCCGCGCCGACGTCGCTGCCAAGCGCGACCGGGACCGCTCGGGCGCGGGCGTCGCCAAGACGCATGCGCCCGCTGCCCAGGAAGAAGTTCGAGTCGGGACAGTGGACGACCGACGAGCGGGCCTCGGCGACGCGATCCCACTCGCGCGGCGAGAGATGAATGGCGTGCGCGAGCAGGGTACGCCCGGTGAGCAGGCCAACCCGGTCGTAGACGTCGACGTAATCGCGCGCCCACGGGTGCTCGCGCAGGGCGGCCTCGCACTCGGCCGGACTCTCGGCGACGTGCGTCTGCACGAGGAGGTCGTGATCCCGCGCGAGGCGCGCGGCCGCCTCCATCAAGGGGCGCGAGCACGTGGGGGCAAAGCGGGGCGTGATCGCGAACTCGAGCAGGCCGCCACCCTCGCCGTGCCAGCGCTGCACGAGATCCCGGGCCGCCGCGATGGCCTCGTCCCGAGGGACACAGAGCGCCTCAGGGCAGCTCTGGTCCATGAGCGTGAGGCCAGCGATGCCGCGCAAGCCAGCGCGCAGCAGCGCGCGGAAGAGCTGGTCGGTCGCCCCGGCGCACGAGCTGGAATAGACGACGCAGGTGGTCGTGCCCGACGCGAGCAGACGATCCGTGAACTCGCCCGCGACAAGCGCGGCGTAGCCCTCGTCGCGGAAACGAGCCTCCTCGGGGAAGACAGACCGATCGAGCCAGTCGAGCAGGGCGCCGCTGGCGCTGCCAATGATGCGGGTCTGCGGGAAATGCAGGTGCGCGTCGATGAAGCCGGGCATCAGCACCGCAGGGCGCAGGTCGAGCACCGGCCCGCGGAAAGCGCCCGGAGCGAACGGCGCCACCTGGACGATGAGGCCGTCGGCGCCGACCACGAGCAAGGCGTCCTCCAGGAAGCGGACCTGCGCACCGCCATCCGGCGCGGCGAGGGGCGTGAGCAAACGGCCGCGGTAGGCGCGCGGCAAGCCACCGTTCCGGACGCTCATCGGATCGCGATCTCGCTCCGGCGCGCCCAGCCCATGACCATGCTGTCCCCCTGGTTCTTGGTAACGAGCGCCCACGCGCCCGCCTCGCGCACGATCATCACGAGCTCGCCGGCGGCGATCGCGCCAATCCGGGCGCCGTCCGCCCGCGGCTCCTCGAGCAGCGTGATGCCGCGCGAGGCAATGCCCAGCTGGAGGCGCGAGGGCGCGCCCGGCTCCTCGCCCTCGTCGTCGAAGGAAGGGCCGTCGTCGTGCCGCGAGCGCGGCTCGTCAGCGCCCGGCTCCTCGTCGAACGGGAAGCGAGGGTGAGCCCGCGAGCGCCCCGCCGCCGGGGAACGCCCCTCCAGGAGGTGCGTGAACCGGCCAGCGCCCTGCACCGGCGACCGCTCGCCGGCGACCGCGCGCAGGACGAGCGGCGCCGTCGGGAGCAGCGCGACGGCGGCGGCGGTGAAGAGCACGAGCCCGGTCAGCCAATCGAGCCGGCGCGCGCGCGGCGGCGCAGGCGCGGCGCCCGGCGGCGGCGCCGCCCGGGCAGCGAGGGGCGTGCCGGCGTGCGCAGCGCGCACGTCGCGGGAGCCAGGCGAGGCACCCTGTCCGGCGGGAGAGTCGTCCATCAGCGCAGAGGATACGCGCTGCGGTGAGCGCGGTCGACTGCGCGGCGGAGCGTGCGCGGCGGAGCGTGCGCGGCGGAGCGTGCGCGGCGGAGCGTGCGCGGCGGAACGTGCGCGGCGGAGCGGCCGCACGAGGCACCACGCCGGCGAGCACGTCAGCGGAGCTCGCGCGGCAGCGGGGCGGCGGCAGGGTCGCTGGAGACGGCGCGCTCCGCGGGCACGGCGTGCGCAGCGCCGGGATCCGCGCAGCAGCGGAAGCCCTGCTGGTAGAACATGTGGTTCTCGTCGTGCGAGCGGGTCGAAGGGCGGCAACGCGTGCGCACTGGGCCCCAGTAGCCGCCCTTCAGGATGGAGGGACGCTCACCTTCGCGGACGGAACGGGTCCACTCATCGATGTTGCCGGTCATGTCGACCACACCGAACGGGCTCCGGCAGCGCGGCTGAGCGCCGGACGGCATGCCCTGCCAGAGCCGATCCATCTCGGCCATGGCGGCAGGGCCGCCCCGCGGGCGCAACGCGGTCTCGATGAACGCGCGCCACGGCTGGTCGACGACGCACGCCTCCGGGTCGCGGACGTACCCGTACGGGTAGGGGCGCGCCTCCTCGCCCTCGCAGGCGAAGGTCCACTCGGCCTCGTCACAGAGGCGCTTGCCCTCCTCGGCGCAGAGCTCGCTCGCCTCGTAGAACGAGACGAGGATGAACGGATAAACCCCCTTCTGGTTGGGGTACTCGTAGCGATCCATGCAGAAATGCATCGGCTTCGTGTCGAGGCCCCCCGACATCGAGAGCCATTTCTCGCGATCGAACTCCGCGCACCGCTCCGGGTAATCCCGGCTGATCCAGTGCTTGCAGGTCGTCCGCTGCATCTCGTCGATGGAGCGCAGGTCGCCCTGGGCCCTCGGCGTCGGGTCGAGCTTCATGAGGCCGGAGACCTCGACCATGCCCGTCGCACAGACGCCGCGGTTGCCCTCGATCTGGTCGATCGCCTCGCGCGACTCGGCGGGAGACGACGCGATCTGCCAGTGGCGATCGCGGACGAGGCGCCACTCGAACCGGAGTCGGCGCGGCAGCGCGCCCGTGATGGCGCCCGCTCCGAGCGTCAGCGGCACGGCCGGCGCCTCCGCGAGCCGCACCACGAGGAGCGCGAGCGCGGCGATGCCCAGCGCGAAGCCGACGGCGACGGCGGCACGCAGCGCCCTCGCGCGGGGGGGCGCGGGCTTCCGCGTCGGGTGGGCGAACCTGTGCATGCTCCCTCGCTTGGACTTTACTGCGCGGGAGACTCGAAGGCAGACAACTTTTCGCGGAGCCGCGCCACGTCGCCGGCGCGCTCGTTCGACAGATCGCGGGTCTCCCGGGGATCGCGCTCGAGATCGAACAGGAGCATCCGGTCGCGCTTCTTGCGCTGGATCACGAGGAGCTTGAGGTGCCCGTCGACGACCGCCGCGCGGCGGGCGGTGCGGGCGAACACCGGTCCTCGGGGCGCGCGGTCGGCGCCGGCGGCGATGGCGGCGAGGGAGCCGCCCTCGACGGCGGTGGCCTCCGCGTCGCCGAGCTCGAGGACGGTGGGCGCGATGTCGACCGTGCTCACCGGGTGCGGGTAACGGCCGGGAGCTGCGCCGGGGAGCGCGACGACGAGCGGGACGCGGATCGCCTCCTCGTAGAGCTCGACCCCGTGGCCGAGGGTGGCGTGCTCGCCGAGGCCCTCCCCCTGCGCGCCGTGGACGATGATCGCGGTGCGGCCGGCGCGGGGGCCCCGGGCCACGGCGTCGAGCAGGGCGCCGAGCTGCCGGTCGACGTAGGCGATCTCGCCGTCGTAGGCGGCCGTCCTGCCAGAGCCGAAGCGGATGCCGGGGTGGGCGACGTAGCGCTCGTGGGCGTCGAAGAGGTGGAGCCAGAGGAAGACCGGCTGCGCGCGCCGGGCGGCGCCCTCGAGGAGCTCGATGGCCTTCTTGACCGCGAGGTGACCGGTCGCCTCGCGCTCGGGGTGGGCCTCGCCGTAGACGGTCTCGAAGCGATCGAACCCCTGGTCGAAGCCGCGCTCCTGGCTGATCCACGTGAACGAGCTGACCGCGGCGGTGAGGTAGCCGGCGCGCTTCATGCGCTCGGCGAGGGTGTCGTTCCCGGGCAGCAGCGTCGGCCACGCGCGGCGGTCGCGCGCCGCCCGGTTGAGACGGCGGCCGGTGACGAGCGGCGCGATGG
>JAICEP010000238.1 GCA_025924095.1 Sorangium sp. | reverse complement strand
TGGCGATGGCGTTCAGCGGGTCGATGCCGTCGCGGAAGCCGAGCAGGCCGAGGAGATGAGCCGCCCGCCAGCGCATCTCGCCAGGCCTCGCCGGCACCGTGGGGTCCGGCGAAGCGGACACCGACCACTCTTTATAGACGCCCACGACCACCGGGACGACCGCCGGGCCCACGGCCACGAGCTCCCGGAGCGACGCGTCGAACTCGGCGTCATTGTCGAACTCCCCCATCAGCGCGAGCTGCTTGTTCACCATCGCCAGGATGCAGTCCTTGCCGCATTCGATGGCTTGCGAATCGACCGCCGTGTCCTCCGGCGCGTCCCTCTCGGCGGGCGCGGCGCAGCCCGCGGACAGGGCGACGCAGAGGAGTATCATCGAATTTTTTATGGAGACCGACGACATGCTTCACCTCGGATTGTGTTCGTGCGAGGGCGACCCTCGCCCCCTCGACCGCACGCTCGGCCGCAGCGCCTCGGCGCCGTCAGCTCTGCGCGCTGGTTTCACGCGCGTGAGATGAGGATGCTGGGCAGGCGCTCTTCCCATCCCTCGACTCGAGATGGGAATCGTTCGACAGCGCCAGCGCGCTCCTCCGTCTCTCAATCCCTCAGTAGCAATCCTCGATCCATGCGCTGCGAGCACGGCGGGTCGGCCGGGCGGGGCGTCGCCGGCGGCCGCGATCGCCACGGAATGACCTGAAGCTCGCGGCGATCGCCCGCGGAGCGAGCGCCGGATCGAGCACGCCCAGACGTCGGCTGGAATGCCAGAGACGCCGGGTCGGAGGCCGTGGCCTGGAGGTCGCGGCCACCAGGTGGAGGCTCACCCCACCAGAGGACCGGGGGAGGCAGCGCGCGCGGGGAAGGCCGGGGGGGCTCGTGAGGTGCCGACGGCGCCGGAGATGGACGTCGGCCGTGGCGATTACACCCGCGCCGTCTCCTCGAGCTCCTTCCCGCGCGTCTCCGGCAGGAGCCACAGGATGAGCGCCAGCGCGATCACCGGGAAGATCGCCGTCGCGGACACCGCCTGCCCCCAGCCCATCTGCTCCGCGGCGACGCCCACGCCGATGGGAGAGAGGATGTAACCGATCCGGCCGAGCAGGTTGTTGGACCAGGCGAGCGCGTCGGCCCGGAGGTGCGTCGGAAAGAGCTCGGAGTTGTACGCGTTCAGCACCGGCAGCACGCCGCTCGCGCCGAAGATGGCGAAGACCAGCGCGACCGTGAGCCCGGCGCGCGAGCCCAGCGAGTAGGCGCCGAGCACGCCGGCCGCCGCCAGCACATAGATGATCACCGCGCCCGCGCGGCGGCCCATCACGTCGAGCAGCTTGCCCGAGGCGAAGATGAGCGGCATCGAGACCACCGCGGCGAACGTGATGCTGGCGCCCACCTCGGCGTCGCTGAAGCCGCGCTCCCGGATCGCGAACGTCTTCCAGAACGTCACCGCGTTCTGCGTGCAAACGTACGTCAGCCCCCAGATGAGGGCGAGCTGCAGCATCCGCCCGCGGTGCGGTGAGCGCCAGATGCGCATGAACGGCTGCGCGCCCTCCCCCTCCCGCGTGGCCGCCGCCTGCTCGAACCGCGCCGTCTCCCGCAGGCCGCGCCGGACCACCGCCATCACCAGGAGCGGGATCCCGCCGACGAAATAGACGCTGCGCCAGCCGTACGAGGTCGAGAGGAGCAGCGGCACGACCCCGGCGCACACGATGGATCCCAGGCTCGAGAACGCCTGGATGACGCCGATCACCATGCCGCGCCGGTCGCTCGGGTACTCCTCGGCGGCGTACACCATGCTGACCGCCCACTCGCCGATGAGGAAGATGCGCGCGAGGAGCTGGAGGACGGCAAAGACATAGACGTTCGGCGCAAACCCCGTGAGCACGGAGAAGAGCGTGTAGCCCAGGATCGTGATCGTGAGCACCCGCCGCCGACCCCACTGGTCCGCCTTGCGCACGAGCAGATACGCGATCATCGTCCCCGAGTTGATGACCCCGATGAGGAGCCCCTCGTCGCGGGCCGCGAGGCCCATCTCGGCGCCGATGTTCGGCAAGATCTGCGTGAGCGCCAGGTAGTCGTAGCCCTCGAAGAACGAGGCCACGCTGAGGAACCAGAACAGCCGCCGCTGGTACGGCGTGAACGGCGTCTTCGGCTGCGGGGCTGCGGTCGTCATATCACCTGTTCCCTCCGAGCGGGCGCTCGTAGACGCGATAACGCCGGTAGATGGCGCACCCGGCCGACTCCACGATATGCCGCATCGGCGCGTTGTCCTCGTGGATCAACGAGGCCTCGAGCCGCTCGTACCCGGCCGCCCGCAGGCCGTCCACCACGCGCTGCACGAGGAGCGCGTGGAGGCCCGTCGACCGGAACGCCGGCACGACGCCGATCAGCTTGAAGCTGGCCGTCCGGACGCGGCGGAGCGCCCAGGCGACGCGCGCCCACCCGAGCGGCAGGAGCCGCCCGCGCGCCGCCGCGAACGCCTCGTTCAGCTCGGGGAGGCACACGGCGAACGCCGCGGGCTCGCCGCGCACCGTCGCGATCTGCACGAGGCGCGGGCCCGCCAGCAGCACGAACGCGCGACCCAGGCTCACGAGCTCGGCGCGCGACATCGGGACGACCTCCGGCACGCCGCGGTACGCTTCGGTGAAGACGGCGTGGGCGATCTCCATGTCGCGCGAGATGCGGTGAACCGCCGCGCTGCGCACCTCGAGGCCAGGGAGGCTCACCGACGCGGCCTTCCGGCGCAGGGCCTCGGGGAGCTCCCGGGGGCGGCCCGCGGCGTCGACGAGCGGGGTGTCGTAGGCGAGCATGTCATAGCGCTTCGAGAACCCCTCGGCCTCGACGAGCTCGCGGTAATACGGCGGATGATGGCCCGCGAGCATCGGCGGCCGGGAGCCGTACCCCTCGACGAGGAGCCCGATGTCCTCCACCCGCGTCACGTTGCGCGGGCCCCGCAGCGAGGTCGCGCCGAGCGCCCGCGCGCGCTCGCTCACCGCGCCGAAGAGCGCCCGCGCCGCCTCGGGATCGCGCTCGCACTCGAAGAAGCCGAAGAACGCCGTGCGCTCGCCGCCGTGGCGGTCGTGGCGCCCGTCGACGAGGAGCGAGAGCGTCCCGACCGTCTCGCGCCCGCGCCGCGCGCGGAACAGACGGAGGCTCGCCTCGCGGAAGAAGGGGTTTCTCGGGTCGAGCCGCCGCAAGACGAGCGGGCGGAGGGGCGGCACGTAGCCCGGATCGGCCGCGTGGAGGCGCAGCGGCAGGTCGAGGATCTCGGTGAGATCCGCGCTGCTCCTCGCCTCCTCGACGGTGATCGACATCGAGGCGCTCAGTACCCCGCGAGCCGCTTGAACCGGAAATACAGCGGCGTGGGGCTGTTCTCGTGCTTCTCCTTGAGCGGGCCGCACATGAGCGGCAGGTACATCACGCGCCGCTGGCTCGCGTCGCCCGTGGCCGTGGCCTGCGCGACCCGGTGCCAGATGCGGCCGTCGTGGATCGTGAGGTCGCCCGCCTCGGCCTCGAGCGCGTACTCGTCCGGGTCGGGCCGGTGGTCGAGGAAATACGCCTTGCGGGTGAGCATCTCGAAGAGGCCCTGGCCATGCGACGACGGGATCAGCCGCACGCCGCCCTTCGAGAGGGGCGAGTCGTCGAGATAGAAGCCGACGTTCAGGTAGCGGCGCGGCTTCTCGAGATAGAACACGTCACGCAGGCTGTCCGTGTGCCAGCCGAGGCGCTGGTACGTCGACCCCTCCTCGTGACGATAATGGTTGATGACGAGCCCGTCGCGCTCCCGCTCGGCGATCCGGTAGCCGGGCCCGGCGACGTCGAGGATCGCGCCGAACCGCGGGTCGCGCAGGAACGCGCGGAGGCGCTCGCCGAAGAGCGACGCGAACACCATGCGCTGGATGGTGCGCGACCCGTCCTTCCTGGTGCCGAGAATGAGCGGGACGCCGTTGACGTGCGTCCTCCCCTCCGCCATGAGGCGGCGATCGATGGCCTCCACCTCCTCGACGAGCGAGCGCACCGTGTCGCGGCCGGCGAAGCCCCGGAAGCGGATGAACCCGTGGGTGTCGAGGAACTCCCGCTGCTCGGCCGTGAGCGCGCCGCCCAGCGTGAAGTCCGGCAGCCGGATACGGTGGTTGGCCGGAGGCAGGTCGGCGGCGGGCTGCGGGGCGTGCACAGAAGCGTCTCCTTCCCGGATCACTGGCCCGGCTCCACTAGCGCAGCCGGGCCGCGGCGGGAACAGCCGCCGCCGGGAGCCCCCGCCGGCGCGGGATCTGCACCTCGACGCACGATTTGCAACCCCGGGCGCCGCCCTGGCGCCGCGCTCCCGGCGCACGGCCCTCGTGCCGAGTCCGCACGGCGCCCGCCGAGCCGCCCGGCTGTCGATCATCGCCCTGCCGGCGCTCGGTGGCACCTGCCTTGCAAACCGGCGGCGCGACCGATGACCCATCAGGCGGAGCCCGTGACCGAAGGGCAACAGCAAGGCGAGCCACCGGAGCCCCCGGTCCGCGAGAGAGCGCGCCGCACGCGCGCCTTCACCTGGGCCTTGCCGCTCGCGCTCTGCGTCGCGCTCGGCGCGGCGACCGGGCTCGGCGGCTACACGTTCATCTACGCAAAGGGCGCCTCGTACCTGCAGAACGACCCGGCGGCGTGCGCCAACTGCCATATCATGAACGAGCAGTTCGCCGGGTGGCAACGCTCGAGCCACCGCGCCGTGGCAGTTTGCAACGATTGTCACGCGCCCCACACGTTCCTGGGCAAATATGCCACGAAGGCGTCGAACGGGTTCTGGCACTCCTTCGGCTTCACCACGGGTCGCTTCCCGGACCCGATCCGGATCAAGCCCAGCAATCTGCGCATCACGGAGGAGGCCTGTCGCGGGTGTCACGGAGACATCGTGCACGCGATCGACAGCGAGCACCGCGGCGCGCCCCGGCTCTCGTGCGTGCGCTGCCATGAATCGGTGGGCCACCTGCACTGAGGTGCGCCCGCCGCACGAGGGATGGAGACGATGACGGAGCCGAAGGACGAAGGATCCACGACAAAGCGCCCGCCGCAGCCGGCGCTCCGGCGCTACCTGCCGCTCATCACGATCGGCGCGGCGGTCGCGACCGCCGGGCTCGCGGCGCTGCTCGTGAACATCTTCGAGCACAAGCAGGAGGCGAAGAGCCCGTTCTATCGCGTCGTCGAGCTTGACGACACGATGGACGACCCGGCGATCTGGGGGAAGAACTTCCCCATCCAGTACGACGGCTACCGGCGCACGGTCGACCAGAAGCGCACGCGCTTCGGCGGGAGCGAGGCCGTGCCGCGCACGCCCACCGAGGCCGATCCGCGCAGCGTGGTGGCGCAGTCGAAGCTCGAGGAGGACGGGCGGCTGAAGACGATGTGGGCCGGTTACGCCTTCTCGCGCGACTTCCGCGAGGAGCGCGGCCACGCCTACATGCTCGAGGACCAAGTGTACACCGAGCGGCAGGCCGCGACGAAGCAGCCGGGCACCTGCATCCATTGCCACGCGTCCGTGTACGTGCCGTACAAGAAGCTCGGCGGCGGCGACCTCATGCGCGGGTGGGAGGCGATGAACCAGATGCCGTTCCCCGAGGCGCGCAAGCTCGTGACGCACCCGGTCTCGTGCATCGATTGCCACGATCCGGAGTCGATGCAGCTCAGGGTGACGCGGCCCGGGTTCCTCGAGGGCATCCGCGCGCTCAAGGCGTCGATGGGCGAGAAAGACTACGACGTCAACACGATGGCCACGCGCCAGGAGATGCGCTCGTACGTCTGCGGCCAGTGCCACGTGGAGTATCACTTCAAGGGCCCGGAGAAGCGCCTCGTGTACCCGTGGGCGAAGGGCATCAAGGTCGACGAGATCTATGCCTATTACGAGGAGACGGGCTTCTCGGACTGGACGCACGCCGAGTCGGGCGCGAAGGTGCTGAAGGCGCAGCACCCCGAGTTCGAGATGTGGAATCAGGGCGTCCACGCCCGCTCCGGCGTGGCCTGCGCGGACTGCCACATGCCGTACCAGCGGGTGGGGGCGGCGAAGGTGACCGATCACCACATCCAGAGCCCGCTCCTCAACATCAACCGCGCGTGCCAGACGTGCCACAAGTGGCCCGAGGACGAGCTCCGGCAGCGCGTGGAGACGATCCAGGAGCGCCACTTCGAGACGCGCAACCGGGCGATGGACGCCGTGACCGCGCTGATCGGCGATATCCGCCGCGCGAAGGAGGCGGGCATGGCGGACGAGGCGCTCGCGGACGCGCGCGCGGCGCAGCGGAAGTGCCAGTTCTTCGTCGACTTCGCCGAGGCCGAGAACTCGTCCGGCTTCCACGCGCCCCAGGAGGCGATGCGCATCCTCGCGTCCGCCATCGACACCTGCCGCCGCGGCCAGCTCGCGCTGCGCGACGGCGCCCCGCCCGGAGCGGCCGGGGCGATCGCGGCGCCGGCCGGCGCTGCGGCGGACGCGGGATCGGCGACGCCGAGCGACCCCGCTGCGGCGGACGCCGGGGGTCGCTGAGCCCTCGTCCCACGAGACACGAGCTCTCGCGGGTGCGCTCGCGCGCGGAATGCGGAATGGAAGAGAGGATGAAGAGAGCCTCACCGCCGAGCGGGCTCTTCCCAAGACATCCTCCGGGCCGGCGAGCTGGGCCTTGATTCCGTAGCTCCAGCGGAGCGCTTGTGTCCCTCCATGCATCTGAAGCGGCTCGATTCAAATGACCGTCTCGTCACGAGATAGTGCTTGGATCCTTCAGTTCAGATCCGTACGGTGGCGGCGGAAGGGGAAGACATTATGGCGACATGCCGCAATCGTTCGAGCGCCGCCGCTCGATGTGCCGTCTTTGCGCTGCTCTCGACGTCGTGCGCGTCCGGAGACGCGGGCGCGCCGGCTGCTGAAGTGATCCACGTCTCGCACGTGGGCAAGGATACGGTGAGCACGTTCCTCAACCGGCTCGCGACCGAGGCTGGCCAGGTCGTCGTGACCCGCGCCGCCGTCGAGGACGCCTGGCAGAGCGTCGCGCTGAAGGAAGAGCACGATTCGTCGCTGCACGTCGTCGAAGGGCCGCTGCCCGCCGCGGCGCTCCCGGGAGAACGCGCGCGCGTCGGCGGGCTCGCCGTCGTCGCCATCCCCACAGGCCGCGAGCCCCACGACTGGCTCGGCTCGCACCGATACCACGCAGAGCCGATCGCGGAGACCGAAGTGGTCCTGTCGCCCACGCGCCGCCGGCAGGCAGCCCCCGCCCCGGCCGGGGGGCGCGCGGCGTTCGCTGGCGACGCCGCCGACATCCACATCGACGCCGAGTTCCTCGAGGCGCGCCTCAAGGAGCTCTCCGGCGCCGCGCCCGTGACCCTCGGCGGCCGCTCGGTCGTCCTCCGCGAGCGCGGCTCCGAGAGCGGGCGCTCCATGGCCCGAACCTGGCTGCGCCAGCAGTACGAGGCGCTGGGGTTCACCGTGCAAGAGCACCGCTATCGAAGCGGCTGGAGCCAAGGGGTCAACGTGACGGCGGACAAGCCCGGCGCCGATCCGTCACGCGTCCTCATCCTCTCGGCCCACTACGACTCGGTCAACAACGCCGGCGCCGACGACGACGGCTCCGGCGTCGTGTCGTCGCTCGCCATCGCCCACGCGCTGAAGGACGCGCGCCTGAGCATCGGGCTCCGCGTCGTCGCCTTCGATCAGGAAGAGAACGGCCTCCTCGGCTCGAAGGCCTATGCGCGCATGCTCGACCAGAACGGGCAGCTGGAGCAGGTCGTCGGCGTCCTGGATCTCGAGATGACCGGATACGACTCCAACGACGATGGGCACTATCACGTCATCCATTGCAACGAGAACACGTCGTCCGAGCTGGCCGCCCAGGTCGAGGCGGCCGCGACGCGCGGCGGGCTCGGCCTGACCCGGACGGACGCCTGCACAAACCGCAGCGATCACGCGGCGTTCTGGCGCTACGGAGCGCCGGCCGTGGCCGTGTCACAGGACTTCTTCGGCGACGACGGGAACCCCTGCTACCACAAGCGCTGCGACACGGTCGATCAGCTCAACTGGGACTACATGCGGCGGCTGACCCAGGCCGTCGGCCTCGCCGCGGCCGATCTGCTGATCGAGTAGCATGAGACCGCCGCGCAGCGAGGCTCATCCCGATGGGCCCGTGATGCGCGAGCGCCCCACGGCAGGCAAAATAAACAGAGCGCCCGCTCGACGGCAGGGGGGGGATAGCCATCACGGGCGCTCTGCTCTGTCCACACTAGCAGGATGCGGGCCAGGGTGTTCCTGGCGCATTTCGCGGGATCGTCCCCGTGGGAACCGCTCGCTGTCTTTCAATCCTGAGATCCGCGCTTGCAAACCTGGATACCATGCTCCGCACAGCAGGATCCGGGGACCTCGACGGCGCCGGCCGGCAGCGGCGCGGCGCGCCCGGACTTGCCCTCTCCGCCTGCTCGTCTTCATGTCCGCGTCAGCCGGTGGATCGCGGCGGCGAGCGACTGGAAGATGGCGATGCCGTGCAGCTCGATCCCGAGGCTGACCATGCGCTGCGCCATCGTGGGCCCCACGCCGACGAGGCTCACGCGGGCTCCGAGCAGCCGCGTCGCCTGCGCCGTCTGCACCAGGGCCGCCGCGGTCGCCTCGTCGACGAGCGGCACGCCGGTCACGTCGAGCAGCACCCACCGGGCCCCCTCGCGCGCGACGCCCGAGAGCACGGCCTCCAGGATCTGCTGCGCCCTCGCCCCGTCGATCGCGCCGATCAGCGAGATGAGCAGCACCCCGGGCAAGAGCGGGATGACCGGACAGCCGAGCTCCCGCACCGTGCTCGCGAGCGCGCGCTCGCGCTCGTAGGCGGCGGCCAGCATGTCGCGCTCCGCCTGCAGCGCGGTCTCCATGTCATGACGCTCGAAGGCCGCGACGAGGAGCGACACCCACATGGTCAGCGGCCGGAGGTTGTCGGCGAAGCTCTCGGTGTGCAGCCCGCCGAGCACCAGCATCCCCCAGTCGCGCTGCGCGCTCACGATCGGGACCATCACGAGGTAGCCGCTCGGCTCGTCCGGCAAGGCGGCATCGAACAGATCGAGCGGCGGAAAGGCGTTTGACGGGCACCGGCGGCCCACGAGCGCGGCCACGTCCGGATCGGTCGTATGCACGCTGTCGATGACGAGCTCGGGCCCACCCGGGCCCGGATCGCTCGCCCAGACCGCGATGCACCCGACGCGCACGCTGGTGTGCCGCAGCCACTGGAGGCGTTCGTCGCTCCATATCCGCCTGGACGCGAGCAGGCCGCTCATGTCCATGTTGGCGCGAACCAGCCGCTCGAGGCTCCTCACCCCGCGCCGCTCCCACGCCGCGAGCGCCCGCTGCTGCGCGAGGCGCACGCGGTCGAGGAACGCCTCCGTCCGGCGCGCCGCGTCCGGCCCCGGCGCGCTCGCGAGCTGCTGCGCGGCGGTCAGATGGATCTGCTCCACGACGTCGAGGAGCACCTCGATCCGGCTGTCGCTGTGCGCGACAGCGACGCCGAAGGCGCGCTCGAGCGCCCCCACCTCCGGCAGCTCCGCCCCGGCGAGCACGGCGCCGAGGTGTCGCGCGATGAGCTCGGCCCCGGGCCAGACGAGGGGCGCCTCTCCGGGCCGCGAGAGCGACGGCCCCTCGACAAGTCGGCTCATCCGGCGGGCCAGGTCGCGCTGCCAGTCGCCCCGCTCCCCGCCGAGCTCCGGCGAGGACGGCCGGGCCTCCCACGCAGGGCTGCCGCACGAGCGCCGCCGCACGAGCTCGGCGGGGACGCGCGTCACGAGCTGCTCGGGAGCGCGGCCGGCGATGACATCGGCGAGCCGCTCGACGGCCGTCCTCCCGAGCAGCTCCGGGCTCTGCCGCATCGTCGTGAGCGGAGGATCGCAGTACTGGGCGGCGCAGATGTCGTCGAACCCCACCACGGCGATGTCCTCGGGCACGCGGTAGCCGCGCGCCCGGATCGCCTTGACGGCGCCGATCGCCATCTCGTCGTTGCCCGCCACGATCGCGTCGCAGAACCTGCCGTCGCGCTCGAGGAACGCCCCGAGGCGCCGCTCGGTGTACCTGTTCGTGCAGTCG
>JAICEP010000237.1 GCA_025924095.1 Sorangium sp. | reverse complement strand
TCGGGTCGTCGTCGCCATGCCGCAACCTGGGTCGGGTCGTCGCCATGCCGCAACCTGGGTCGGGTCGTCGCCCCATGCCGCAACCTGGGTCGGGTCATCGCCAACCTGGGTCGGCTATCCCGGGGGTCAGCTGGGTCGGCTATCCCGGGGTCGGCTATCCCGCTATCCCAGGTTGGGTCCGGCCACGCTTTGGCCCACGACGAGCGCCGGTGCGCTCAGCGCGGTCGCGTCCGTCATGCCGGCCTGGACGCGCGCGTAGATGCCGCACGCCTCGCCGGCGATGAGGTAAATGCCGTAATTGACCGACTCCCGCCGCTCGTTTTCCAGGGCCGCGAAGTACCGCTGCGCGATCCACCGGCCCTCGCGGGCCTTGGCCAGAGAAGCGCGCCACACGTCGTCGGACGTGTGGCGCCCGAGGATCACCTCTTCCCCCTCGGCGCCGTAGTCGCTCTTCAGGACCCAGTCCTCGCGCTGCGCGCGGAGCAGCTCGGGGTGCACCGTCTCCAGCCGCGACGTCACCGGCACGTGGCGCTGGATCACCGACTGCGCCTGCGGCGAGAAGCGGTGGAGGTGCTCCCACATGAACGCCATCGATCGCTTGTTCTGTGGCAGCACCGCGCCGAGTGGGTTCAGGATCGCGGCGCGCCCGTCGGCCGCCGCCGAGAGCACGGCGCCGAGCGGGCCGGCGAGCGGCTCGGCGTCGGGGATCTGCTCGTCGGTCCACACGCTCGAGCGCTCCCCCCACCAGTCCGTCTTGTAATGGCGGAGCAGGATCGAGAACGGGACGTCGAACAGGGACAGGCCCCGATCGTCGTGACCGAGGTTGTACGGCGAGCCGAGGAACACCGCGTAACCGCGCTCCTCGAGCCAGCGCCGGTAAAGGCGGATCACCGAGAGATCCTCGGTGAACTCCGTGGGATAGACGAAGCCGAGGCGCCGCGTCGCGGCCTCGCCGAGGAGCGCGCGGGCGACCTCGTCCACCATCGCGCAGAACCGGGCGCCGAGCTCGCGGTTGGGGTCGAGCGCGCCCGGGTGGTCCGCCGCCGCGAGCGCGCTCAGCACGACCGCCTCCGCCTCGCCCGTCGGCGTGTCGCAGTTCAGCTCGGCGATCGCGGGGCCCTCGTCGGTCAGGAAGACGTCGGCGCGCGCGACGCCGTGCCACAGCGGCTGCGACGAGAGCCACATCGCCTTCTGGCAGGGCGTCAGACAGAAGAAGTCGTCGAGCAGCGACGGCTCGTCCGCGACGAGCAGGCACAGCTCGTTGTACACCGCCGCGACCTCCTCGGCGGCCCGGTACAGGGCGCGCTGCTCCGCCGCCGTGACGAGCACCGGCTCCTCGCGGAAGCGCGGCGCGCCGTCGATCCAGGGGTCGGTGATGAGGCCCGTCTCGACGATCCTCGCGGCGAAGGCGTCGTAGGCCCGGACAGCGTCGCTCATAGGAGGCGCGCGATGGCGATCGAGGTCGCGAGGTAAGTCGCCGCCTCGAGGGCGCCCATGCCCTCGTTGCGGTCGGCCGCGATGCCCGCGTCGAGGCGGCCGCCGCGCAGCGCGAGCGGCGCGCCGAGCAGCAGGCTCTGCACGAGGAGCTGCCGGACAGGGTAGAGCGCGAACAGATAGAGCAGCACGCCGCCATAGCCCTTCAGCGAGACGAAGAGACCCTCGAAGTCGCCCTCGAGCGCCCGAGCGATGATGATCGCCACGGCGATCGAGACGCCGGCGTAGCTCAGCGCTGCGGCGAGGTTCTCGCCCTGGATCTGCTCGGCGTCGTCGTAGGTGGTGAGCGCCCGGAAGAGCGTGATGAACACGTGCAGCGTGATCTGCGCGAGCAGGAAGAAGCCGAGAGAGATCGCGAGATCGCCGAGATCCTTGCCCGCGATCGCGCGCGAGGTGATGAGCCCGGTCGCCACGTAGTGCGCGCCCGCCGCGAGCCCCGCGGCCGCGTTGCCGCGCTCGATCTCGGCCGGGAGCCGCGCCTTGAGCAGGAGCCGGATCCCGAGCTGGCCGGTCGCGATCACGAGGAGCAGGCCCACGACCGCGAACGCGCTCACCCAGAGCAGATCGCGCGCGAAGCCCGACCCGTCGAGGCAGTTCTTGACGGCGTTCGCGGCGACGAGGAACACCGCGAGGACCTGGCCCACCGTGAGCAGCCGGCGCGCGACGTTGCTCTCCGTGAGATCGCGGGCGACCGTGTGCGCCGGCGAGAAGATCCTCTGCCCGATGCGCAGGAGGGCGAGCAGAGCGAGCGTCGTGCCCAGCCCGAACCCCATGACGTAGGACAGATCCATGGGACGCACGCTACAGAACGCGCAGCGCCGTCACAAGCCCCAGCGCGCGCCGCGAAAGGCCCGCGCGAGGCGCTTTGCTCGCGGGTTTGCGGGGCGGCCCGCCCTTTGTGATATGGGTAGGTCCACCGGCCGGCGACGGCCCGGCCTCCGCGACGGACCATGGTCGAACCTCCTTGCGACTCCGGCACTCAGGGCATCCAGGGCATCTTCGCGCGGCCCTATATCGACCTCGAGCCGTACCTCGATCTCGCCCCGCTCGGCGAGATCCACGAGGAGATCTGCCTCGGGCTCACGCAGGTGCCGATCGATTACACAGGCGGCAGCCACCGCACGATGGGCATCATGCCGCCGTCGCGCCTCGGCGAGGCGCTCGGGGACTACGGCGAGGTGATCCGCGGTCTCAAAGACGAGGAGTTCGCCACGTTCCAGCGCCTCTCGGACGACCCCTCGGCGATCGACCGCTCGGCGCGCGACGCCCTCGAGTTCGGCGAGGAGCGCGACATCCCGCTCTCGAGGCGGCAGATGCTCTGGCTCAAGTTCCGCCATGGGGTCTACTTCCCCTGGAAGGTCTATGTCGAGCTGATCCCGAACCGCCTCTGGCGCGACAAGAGCCGGAGCGAAGGCAAGGACTTCACCCGGCTCGCGCGGTCGTTCTTCCCGAAGACGATCGACTACGTGAAGCGCTTGCCGTTCTCGTCGATCGGGCGCTGCAACATCATGGGTCTCGAGGCGAACGATCACGGCACGGTGCACCGCGACGGGGACGGCGTGGCAGGGGAGGGGCAGCGCATCGAGCGCGAGCCCGATCACTTCATCACCCTCTGTCCTGCGGGCAACAAGCGCCTGTTCCTGTGGGACGAGCGGGCGCGGCGGAGGACGCCTGTCGCCGGCCGGGCTTACTGGTTCAACGATCACGATTACCACGGTGTCGAGGCGGATCCGTTCTTCAGGTACTCGGTGCGCATCGACGGCACGTTCACCCCGGAGCTCATCGAGGCGCTCCGGCGCGACCACGGCCGGGCGCCGGGGGCCGCCGCGCGGGCGGCTGACGCGGGCGCGCCGCGCGACGCCGGGGAGGCCGCCGCGTGAGCCGGCTGGACGAGCCGTTCGAGCGGGCCGAGGTGCTCGACAAGCCGGGGATCGTCGGCGCGCGCTGGTGGCACAAGGGCCTCACCGAGGCGCCGAAGGACGCCTCGCGGCGGAGCGCCATCATGGTCGCGCTCGGCGCGGTCGGGCTCGCCGGGTTCGCGGCGGCGATCGCCGTGGCCGCCGACGGGTGCTCCGACGACGAGCACGAGGTCCAGAGGAAGCGGGCGCTCGACATGCAGCGGACCTTCGGCTGGAGCTTCGGCGCCGCGCAGGAGAGCGTGACGTTCGACGGCGAGTCGAAGAAGCCGTTCGACCAGGCGGCGATCGCGAGGATGGCGACGGACCTCAGGCCCGGAGACGAGGCCTTGCGCGCCTACTACGTGCCCGCGCTGTTCGAGTCGCCCTCCGCCGTGCCCACGCTCGTCGCCCAGGGGGATCCGGCGCCGATCACGCCGCTCGGCAACGTGCTCCGGCCGATCTTCACGGCGGCGATGGAGCGCGCCTACCGGAGCGGCAAGGCGCTCGCGTCGCTGCTCCTCGCCGCCCGGACGGCCAGCGGCCTGCGCCGGGACATCGCGGTCATCGTGGATCTGGACGGCCCCGAGTCGGTGGCCTTCGCCGCCGGCGCGGCGGAGGCGTTCGATCCGGTGTTCACCTTCGACAACTGGCCGCACCCGCGCGGCGTCGTCAAGGCGCACCAGACGCTCGCCGCGGCGGCGTACTATCAGCCGCTCTTCGCCCGCCCGCACCCCGGCCCGCGCGCGACCCTGTTCGTCCTCGATCGCCAGCGGCTCTCGCCGTATTCGGACGACGCGACGCAGTTCGACAACCGGCATGTCGCGCGGCTGCCGTCCGCCGACGCGCTCTGGGACCGCGGGGTCCGACATGTGCTGTACGTCGTGCCCACGGAGGCGAATACGACCGAGTCCGACGATCTCAACGACGATCTCGTGGCCTACCGGATGCGCCAGCTCCGCGTGGGCATGATGGCCGCGAGCGTCTTCGCGCCTGATCTGACGGAGGCGAGGCCCGCGGACGCCACCGAGGACTGGCCTCCGTACTACTACGGCGGCAGCGCAAGGTCGCACGGCTGGTTCTGGGTGGACTATCCGTGGGGGCCGCCCCCGCCCAAGCAGGCGCCGGTCGAGCCCGCCGTGCGGCGGCCGGGCAGGAGCTATGCGCCGGCGGCGCGCGCGACGCCGTTCTCGACCAGCAGCGCCGCAGGCGCGACGCCGCCGAGCCCGACCGGCTTCGGGACGGTGCCCGTCGTCGTGGCGCTCGGCACCGGCGCGATCCTCGGGGCGGCGCTCAGCCGGAGCGGCTCGTGGAACCGGGCCTCGGGCGGGTACGGAGGCTAGGCGTGGAGCACTCGATCTTCGCGATGGAGGTGTGCGCGCGCCTGGACCCCGGGAGCGCCCTGCAGCGCACGCTGCACGAGTCCATCCAGGGTCATTGCGAGACGATGAGCCTGAACCAGAAGTGGCACCAGTACCGCCGCGCGCAGGTGGCGCTGCTGTCCAACCTGCCTGTCCTCGAGAAGGGGTGCTGGGACTATTTCGACGACGACTCCCGCGCGCTCAACGACTACGGCATGTGGGCCCGCGGCATGATCACCGAGGAGGGGGCGCGCAAGGGGCCGTCGGGGACGGCGGATCCGTACCGCGGGCAGCCGCGCTACCTGACCTTCACGATGGCGTTCCTCCTGCTCCACGGCTCGCCCACCGATCGGATGATCCGCACCATCTGCGACGTCCCCAAGGACCGCCTCTGGCGCCGCGACGTGTTCGGCCACATCCTCCAGAACCTCGGGCACGTGAGCTTCGCCAGCGTCAAGTCGGACGTCATCTACCTGATCCCGCGCGACGAGGGCTGGGCGCTTACCGGCGAGGATCTGACCGATCCCAAGTTCCACTACCTGCGGAAGATCGTATAGAGCGGCGCTCGCCCGCGCCTGGCGGATAAGAAAACCGCCAGGGACGCCAAGGACACCGAGGACGCGAGGGGGCAGAGGACAGAGGATCTTATCCTGGCGTCTTGGTTTTTATATAAATTTATACATCGCGCTGGAGCGGCGCCTCAAAACCACGTTTCCCACCGGCCGCGGTCGATCTCTGCGGCATGCACCGTCGCGGAGATGCGGTCTCGGTCGCCGGGAAATGGCTGTATCTGGTGCAGGCGATAGCTGTCGATGACGAGCGCGCCGCCGGGGCTGTAGCCGGCGATGAGGCTCCGCGCGGAGAGCGCCTCGTCGCCCGGGTCGTCCCGCCCGTCGTAGAGGACGTCCCACAGCTTGAGCCCGCCGTCCGCGTCGGGGAGATCCAGCATCACGACCACGGTGATCGCGCGGAGCCGCCGGGAAAGGTGGTAGTCGGAGAGCCCCTCCGTGTCGAAGTGGACGACGCCGCCCTCGCGCGCGACCTTCTCCCCCGCGGGGAAGATGTGCACCCCGGGCCCGCAGAAGCCGCGCCGGGGCTGCGCGAGCCCGCCCGTGAGCGCCGCGACGAGTTCGCGCATCCGGCGCTGGAGCCCGGGGAGGCGGCGCTCGACGCGGGCGTCGGAGGCGGCTGCGTCGGCGAAGTACAGCCGGGAGCGCCCCTGCTCCAGGTGCGTGTAAAAGGCGCGCCCCAGCGAGAACTGCTCGCCGCCGAAGTCGGCAGTCCACTCGTCGCGGGCGGCCTGGACCCCCGCGACGAGCGCCGCGCGCTCCGCCTCGGAGAACACCCGGGGTATCTCCAGGGCGAAGTGGCGATCGAGCGCGTCGACGGGCGGATCCCCCGCGCGCGGGTAGAAGGAGGACGAGGACGAGGAGGCCGACGAGCCGAGATGAGGGTCGAGCCGCCGTACGGAGGCGCGGCGCGCGGTGGGCATGGGCAAACCACCGTTAGCATCGTCCGCGGCGACCAGCCAACCGGCGACCAGCCAACCGGCGGCCAGCCAACCGGCGGCCCGCCGGCCGTGACGCCCGACTGACGGCCGGAGAGCCCGCCGGTTTTTCCGGCGCGCGCTGACGGATCCGGGGTACAGTGCCGCGGCGGAAGCACCTTTTTGCGAGCGAGGACAGCGATGGTGTCGGGCAGGCGAGGGGAGAAGCGGCAGGAGCAGCAGGCATTTGCGCTCAAGGGCACGATGCCCGCGATGACGATGCTCTGTCTGCGGACGGCGGATGTCTCGGCCATCGAGCGTCAGCTCGAAGGCCACATCTCGCAGATGCCGCACTTCTTCCTGCACCTGCCGATCCTGCTCGATCTCGACGCCCTCGGCGACGAGCCCGTCGACCTCGGCGCGCTCGCCGGGCTGCTGCGCAAGCACAACCTCGTGCCCATCGCCGTGCGCAACCCGACGGACGCCCAGCGCGAGCGGGCCGTCGCCGCCGGCCTCGGCGTGCTGCGGACGCCGCTCACCCGCTCGCCGCGAAAGGACGCGCCGGCCGAGGGGAACACCCCCACGCCGGGGCCCGTGGCGGTAGGACCTGCGGGGGCGGACCGCGGGGCGGCAGGGGCGGCCGCGGACCGCGGCGCGGCCGGGTCCGCCCGGCGCTCGAGGGACGCCGCGCCGGCGCCGGACGCGGCCGGCGAGCCGCCGCCCGCGGGCCTCACACTGCGGCAGCCGGTGCGCAGCGGGCAGGTCATCTACGTCCCTCACGGCGACCTCGTGGTCCTCTCGCCGGTCAGCTCGGGCGCGGAGCTCATCGCCAACGACAACATCCACGTCTACGCGCCGCTCCGCGGCCGCGCCATGGCCGGCGCCCACAACAACGCGGACGCGAGCATCTTCTGCATGAGCCTCGAGGCGGAGTTCGTCTCCATCGCCGGCCGCTACCTCATGGCCGATGAGATCCCCGACGAGCACCGCGGCAAGCCCGCCCGCATCTCGGTGCAGAACGACGGGCTCGTGGTCACGCGGCTGTAGCGCTCAGGCGCCCTCCGGCGGGATCCCAGCGCCGACGGCGTTCCGTCGAGCCCGTCGAGCCGCTCGGGACGCCGCGGCTCACCATCTGGGGCGATATGCCCGGCGGGGCCTCGCCGTCATGGACTCCCGAGCCTCCTCCACGGAGGACCACCCGGGACGAGCGCGTTCGTACTGGCAGCCCTCGCCGCAGATCCGCCGCTCACACACGGCAGCTGACGTTCGGCTCGAACGCCCTCTGCGGGACCAGAGACGGTCGACATCTCGCGTCCGGAGCACCGCCGGGGCATCGGTGACAGATCCAGACAGGCACGATGGTGCGAGGACAAACCCCGTGTTCCCGCAAGCTGGCGACGCTGGAACAAACAGTTATCGTCCAGCGCGACTACCTTGAAACAAAACCACCAGCTGAAAAAGCTCTTGCACCGGCGCAGTCGTGGAATAGCTTACCGCTCGCTGTCACGCAGAGCTCAACGGAGCGCGTGACCGCCTTCGGGCCCGCACGAGGCAGGTGAGCCGGCGACAGACGTCGCCGAACCACAGGTCGATGCGGAGCTGTGCGCCGGGAGAGCTGTCCCGGCGTGAGATCGTGTATCCGTGATCATGATTGGAGGGGTTCCATGCAGAAGATGCTTGTTCCGTCTCTCTTCCTCGTTGCCGCGACGCTCTCCGCCAGCGCGATGGCGGCGAAGATCCAAGAATTCGAAGTCAAGATCGATACTGGCTACGACGAGATTAGCGATGCCAACGAGTTGAGGTGCGACGATCCCTTCTTCAAGTATGACGATGAGGGGAAATACCTCGGTTACCCGGTGGAATTCTGTGCGAGCGCATGCAGGGTGAAGTTCAAGGGGGATGTGCGGGAGTCCGCCAACTTCTACCTGTTGCAGAAGTTGACGTCCGGTAACTACGACTGCAAGAAGATCGACGAGAAGCCGACCTTCGTCGCCAACGATCGCGACAAGAAGAGCAAGCTCTTCTTCAAGAACAAGGTCCGGACGGTCAAGGTGTTTGCGGGGGGCTCGGACTTCGACGGTAACCTGTTTGGAGCGTGCAGCTTCAAGGATCTCGACTACATCGACTACAGTTGCTGGTTCAAGGCCAAGGACCACGACCGCGCGGAGGACGCGGAGGGCGAGGAGGGCGACGAGGGCGACGAGGGCGAGCACCCGGACAGCGACGAGACGGTGACCGAGGGCTGATCCTCGACGCACGATCCGGAACGCCGCAGATCGGCGGCCGTCCGGAGCTCCCGGAGTGCACACGGGAGCTCCGGTGACCGGCGGCAGCGCGCGCCGGTCTCTGGCGGGAAGGGAGTCGCCGGCTTTCGCCGGCGGCTCTCCCTTTTTTGTGCCAGGCGTCTACCGCACGACCGCGCGGTCGCCGGGGTACGCCACCTGGAGACACGACGATGCAACAGCACAGCTCACGAACAAGCCTCGTTCACCGATCCTCTGGCAGGCTCCTCCTGCTCGCCCTGCTCGCCCTCGCCATCGCGGCCACGGTGCTGCTGCTCGCCCGCCCCAGGGCCGAAGAGACCCTCTCCGCGGGCGGCGAGGAGGCCGGAGGCGAGGCACGGAGGAGACCGGCCGCCTACCGGAACCGGGCCGTCCTGAGGTCCCCCGCGCCGTCGCGCGAGCCCGAGGGCCTGCGGATCGTCGGCGATGTCTACGACACGGACGGCAACACGCTCGCGGGCGCGACCGTGGCCGCAACGACCTTCGAGGTCGCCGGCAACATCCCCTCGACTGCGCGCGCCGTGAAGAGCGACGAGCGCGGGCGTTTCGAGCTCAACGTGCCGGACGGCACGTACCAGCTCAAGGCCGATCTGGCCGGCTACGGCCCGACCAACGCGGTCGCGCACAGCGGCGACACCGTGAGCCTCGTGCTCTCGCAGAGCGGCGTCATCACCGGGCGCGTCCTCGACGAGCGCAAGGAGCCGGTGCGCCGCTTCACCATCGATGTCCTCTCCGCCGTTCCCGACGACGTGCCGGCGCCGCCGCCGATGTACTCGCAGACGTTCGACAGCCCCGATGGGACCTTCCGCATCGATCAGATTCCGGCCTGGGACGTGATCCTCAAGGCCACGGCCGAGGAGCTCGCGCCGGCGTTCTCCGACGCGCTCTCCGTGGAGCGCGGCGACACGGCCACGGTGGAGCTCGCGCTCTCCCGCGGGTGTGTCCTCTCGGGGAGGGTGGAGGACCCGCAGGGCACCCCGTTGCCGGGCGTGTTCGTCGACGCCGAGTCGCGCCTCGGCGCCGGCTCCCTGAGCGAGCAGGCCATCCAGTCCTCGGCCGACGTGCAGCAGACGCAGACCGACGGCGACGGTACCTTCCGGCTCGAGCATGTGCCCCTGGGGGACGTCCAGGTCCGCGCCTATGACGGGAGCCACGCGGTGACCACGCTGGCCATGAAGAACTCCGACTGTGACAAGGTGGAGCCGGTCAAGGTGGTCATGTCCCCCGGCGGGAGCATCCGCGGCGTGGCGCGCCGGGAAGACGGCTCGCCGATCCCCCACGCAAAGCTCACGCTCCTCGCCCGCTCCATCGGCTTCGTGAATGTGATGGCCGATGAAGAGGGGCGCTATCGCATCCAGGACCTGCCCGCCGGGAGGGTGCGTGTCGAGCTCCGCGAGGGGAGCCGGGCGACCATGGTGTTCGTGAACGTCAAGGAGGGCAAGGCGGCGAAGCGCGACATCTCCCTCTTCGGCGAGGGGACCGGCGAGATCCGCGGACGCGTCACCGCTGGCGACAAGCCCCTCGCCGGGATCCGCCTCC
>JAICEP010000236.1 GCA_025924095.1 Sorangium sp. | reverse complement strand
TGCGCGACGACCTCGTCGCGCGCGCTCCTCCCGTACTCGTCGACGATGGTGCGATCGACGCTCCGCAGGACGGGGCCGCGCACCTGGTACTGCCCCGCGAAGCGCGCCGGCAGCGGCCGGACCGGGGTGACGTTGGGCCGCCGCGTATCGCGCTGCCGGTTGAGCAGGGCGCCGAAGTCGGCGCTGCGCACGGTCGGCTCGGATCGGAGCCCGAGGTCGGCGCTGCGCACGGTGGGCAACGACTCGCCGCGCTGCGAGAGCATCGAGGGCTCCGAGCCTCGGTTCCGCAGCGCGTTCGAGAGCGTCGCGCCGGGCGCGGGCTTCGACGGCTCGGACGACGGTCGCATCATGGGCGGCGCCTCGGTGACGCGCCCGCCCGACACGAGCGACGGCGAGATGCGCATCGGCGGCGCGGCGTTCATGTCGAACGCCGTGCCCGCGCGCGATCGGTCGCGCGAGGACGAGAGCCGATCGCGCTCGTTCTCCGAGGCGCCCCCGAGGCTCAGGGCCATCCGCCGCTGCACGTTGATGAGCCTGCCGAGCGCCGCCGTCCGTCGCGGCGGATCTGGCGCGACGCGCTCGAGCTCGCGGACGACGTCGCCGGCCGTCTGGAAGCGCTTCGCGGGATCCTTCTGCAGGAGCCGCTGCACGATCGCCTCGAGCCGCGGGTCGACGGTCACGCCCGCCGAGGCGAGCGTGGGGACCTCCGCGTGCACGACGCGGAACGCGGTCGCCACGGCGGTCGGCGCGCGGAACGGCCGCGTGCCCGTGAGCACCTCGTAGAGCAGGACGCCCACGGAGAAGAGATCGCTCCGCCCGTCGAGCGGCGACTCCCCGGTGGCCTGCTCCGGCGACAGGTAGTCCGGCGTGCCGAACACGACGCCCGTGCGCGTCCGCGGCGAGGGGCCGTCGGAGTCGAGGACCTTGGCGATGCCGAAGTCGAGCAGCCGGACTACGGCCGAGCCGCGGCTGGGATCGAAGGCGATGAAGATGTTCTCGGGCTTGAGGTCGCGGTGGATGATCCCCGCGCGGTGCGCGGCGTCGAGCGCCTCCAGCACCGGGAGCGCGACCCCGACGGCGGCCTCCATGTCGAGGCGGCCGAAGCGCGCGAGCGCCATGCCCAGCGACTCGCCGTCGAGGTGCTCCATCACGATGTACGGACCGAGCTCGCCGACGCCCGCGTCGATCACGTCGACGATGTTCGGGTGGCGGATCCGGTTGACCGCCTGCGCTTCCTGGAAGAACCGGTGAGAGAGCTCCGAGTTGTCCGCCAGCTCAGGGTGGAGGAATTTGATCGCAACGGCGCGACCTGCGAGCACGTGCTCCGCCCGGAACACGTCGCCCATGCCGCCCCCGCCGATGCGCTCCGCGAGGCGGTACTTGTTGTCGACGAGGAGGCCGGGGGTCGGGGGTCGAAACGCCATCTGCTGCCGCTGGCGAGCGAGGGACCAAGATCATGGTCCCCGAGAACACGCGCCCCTGTAAAGGGTTGGGAGGCACGCCCCTCCCGAAAGCTCGATCCTATTCCTTCGGTGCACGTCGCGGCTAGGTTACCTGCTCCAGGTGTGGGGCGGATCGCAGCGTGAGGCACCTTGCGGAGGGGCGATCACGGCTCAGGTGCATTCTTCCGCAGTTCGACGATCCGGCGGGTGATCTCCGCGAACCCGCGCCCCATCGGCTGGGAGGCCACGAACCGCGGCGGCACCGACAGCTTGCCGAGGTGGGCGCGCACGTTGGCCACGCCGAAGGTCAATGTAAATGCAGCGAAGGCGACGCCGTCGTTGCCGCTGTCGCCCACGAAGGCGTAGCGGTACCGGGCCCGGGTTGGATCCTCTCCGAACCGGGTCGAGAGCAGGCGCACGGCGCCCGTGGCCTTGTCGGCCGGGTCGCGGGTGAGGTGGAGGTGGACGCTCGAGACGAGCGTCCTCACCCCCCGCTCGCGCAGCACGGCGCGCATCGTCCGCACGTCCTCCGGCGGGACGCGCCGGTGCTCCCCGATGTCGATGGTAACGTCGGTCACCCTCTGGTCGTTGTCGTCCGCGAGCGCAGCCGCGGGAAAACGACGCACCATGTCATCGGCGAGCGCGACGAGCTCGGCCCGACGGGCCCGCCGCGTGTCGCGGTCCAGCGCGTCGAGCTTGACGACGCGGCCTGCGCCAGCAACCGGGGCGAGCCCTTCTCCAGGGCCGGCGATCGGACCGGCCTGCTCACGGACCAGCGCGACGGCTCCGTTCTCGACGATCGTCGCGTCGATCGGCCATTGCCGCTGGATCACCTCGCCCCATCCGGCGGGCCTGCCGGTGCAGGCGATCAACGCGAGCCCCGTCTCGCGCAGACGGAAGAGCGCACCGTAGGCGGCCTCGGTGAGGGCGCCGTGATCCAGCACGGTGTCGTCGAGGTCGAAGATCACCCCGGCGAGGGCGCGCGCGTCGTCGGGGGTCAGCAGGGAGAGAGGTTTCATCGGGCGATCGTCAGAGCGCGTCGACGCGCGCGATGAGGCTCTTCAGGTAGAGGCCCTCGGGGAAGGCCGCGGGGACGGGGTGGTCGCCCCCCTGGAAGTGCCGGTCGAACACCGCTGCCTGCATGCGGGCGTCGCGCGCGCCGAGGGCGAGCACCCGGGTCAGGTCGTCGAGGCTCACGGCGCTGGAGCAGGAGCAGAGCACGAGGATGCCGCCCGGTCGCGTGGCGCGGCACGCCCCGGCCGCGAGGCGCCGGTAGGCCGTGAGCGCGGCGTCCTTGGACGCGCGCGTGCCTGCGAGCTTCGGCGGGTCGCAGAGGACGAGGTCGAAGCCGCCCTCCCTCGACGCGCTCTGCAGCGCTTTGCGGGCGTCGTCGCGCGTGAAGCGGATCCGGTCGAGCAGCCCGTTCTCGCGCGCGCACTCCGCCCCGACCTCGAGCGCCGTCGCGCTCTCGTCGATCGCGAGGACCTCGCTCGCCCCGCCGCGGGCCGCCGCCATGGCGAACGTGCCGACGAAGCAGAACGCATCGAGCACGCGCCGGTTGGGGGCGAGCTGCTCGACGCGGGTCCGCAGCGTCCGCTGGTCCAGGTAGAACCCGGTCTTGTGGCCGAGCGCGAGCGGGATCGTGTACCGCAGCCCTCGCTCGACGAACCGCAGCCGATCGAGCCCGGGGTCGCCGCGCACCACGCCGCTGTCGGCGCTGAACCCCTCGAGTTTGGCGAGGGATTCCGGGGTCCTGTCCACGATCGCGCGGGGCGAGAGCGCCGCCTGGAGGGCGTCGAAGATCACCCCCTCGCGGCGCTTGACCCCGATCGTCCCGAGCTGCACGACCACGGTGTCGCCGAACAGATCGACGATGAGGCCGGGCAGTCCGTCCCCCTCCGCGTGGATCAGCCGGAAGGCGTCGGTCTCGTGGCCAGGCGCCCGGCCGGGCAGGCCGAGCTCGCGGCGGTGCGCGATGGCGCGCTCGATCCGGTGGCGGAACAGGGCCGCGTCGATCGGCCTGTCCTCGCGCGTGTACATGCGCACCGGGATGGCCGAGCGCGGGGTGTAGAGCCCGCGGCCGAGCACGCTGCCGTACGGATCGGTGACCACGACCTCGTCGCCGGCCACGGCGCCGCCCTCGATGCGCGCGACCGCCTGAGCGAACACCCAGGGATGCCCCGACCACACGGGCCGAACATGACCCTGCTTCAACGTAACCGTAGGCATGATGGAACCCGATTGTTCTCGATGTTGGCAGGGCTGCCGACGGGGGCGGCCCTGCCGTGACGTTTGCCGTGGGAGCTAGTACCCTGCGGGACGGCGCGCGTGTGAACCTTCCGCCACAGCGCGCCGTGGCGGCCGATGCACGCCGGCGTGCTTCGCGGCCATGGTGACGACAATTCAGCGAGATGGTCGATGGCATCCCGGTTGCTAAGTTCCCTGCACCGAAGAGGAGTCGCCCGATGCGCCGTTGCTTGACCCATGCCCTTGTTGCGGTGGCGATGACCGCGCCGATGAGCGCGCTCGCGCAGGAGAACAACAACTGTCCTCCAGGCGCGTGGTTCTGTGAGGACGTGGAGCCGCCCGGCGATCCCGCCGCGGGGCCGCCTTCCGCCCACCCTGCCGAGGCCCCCCCGGCCGCGGCGCTGCCCCCCCCATCGCCGGCCCCGCCGCCGGGCCGGCGTGCGACCCGTCCGGCTCCGCCGATCGTCGTCTACCAGACCTCGCCTCCGGGCCAGCCGCCGCAGGTCATCGTCGTGACGCCCGGGTCCGCTCCTCCGCCGCGTGTGATCGTGCGCCGCGTGACCCCGCCTGCTCCGCCTCCGCCGCCGAAGCTGCGCTGGCGGCGCCAGTGGGGCGTCAACTTCCGTATGCAGGGCCTCATGATGGGCCGCGAGCACGGCGGCGCGGAGGACGCCGGCATGGGCGGCGTCGGGATCAGCCTGCGTTACCGGCCCGTCCCCGCGTTCGCGCTCGACCTCGGCGCCGACATCCTCGCGGGCAACGACTATCACGGCTACCAGCGGACCGAGGTGCCGCTCTCGCTGAGCGGGATGCTGTTCGTCAACCCGCGCAGCCGCACGCAGTTCTACTTCACGGGCGGCCTGAACATGTCGCACGCCGACGTCGAGCGACCCTTGAGCGAGGCGGCGGCCGGCGGCGACGCGTACGTTTCGAACACCGAGTACGACTACTTCGGCGTGCAGGGCGGCATCGGCCTCGAGTTCCGGCTCTCCCCCCGCCTCGCGCTGAACATCGACGCGATCGGCTTCGTGCGCGGCCGCACGGACGATGGTGTCGTTCCCGAGTTCAGGGATCCCGTGACCGGGCGAACGACGGACACGTCGGGCGGTGGGCTCTTCCGCGGTGGGCTCAGCGTCTACTGGTGAGCGTCTCGTCCTAGCCTCCTGTCCGCCCTGACCGTGCGGGGCTCGCCTCGGCTTCGATCTCCTCGGGCTGCCTCCGCGGTCCGGGCTGCTCCGACGCGGTATAACGCCGCATCGTGCCCCAGGCCTTGACCCCACGCGCGCTTCACAGCCGCGCTCCGCTGCTCCTCTCCGTCGCCGGCGGTGCGACGTTCGCCCTCACGGCCCCGCCGACGGATCTCTATCCTGCCGTCATCGCTGGCCTCGCCCTGCTGGCGGCCGCCGTCCACGACGCCCCGACGGTCTGGCGCGCTTTCGGGCGCGGCGCCGCCTGGGGAACGGCGGCGGGCATCGTGGGCCTGCGCTTCGTGCCGGAGGTCATCCAGCGCTTCACGCCGCTCGGCTCGGCGGCCTCGTACCTCGCGCTGGTCCTGCTCGCGGCTGCCCAGTCGCTCGTCTGGGCGGTCTGCGGCGGCATCACGAGCGTGCTCCTCCGGCGCCTGCGCGCCCCGCTCGAGCTCGCCTTCGCGGCCGGCGTGTTCGCCGCCGTGGGCCTCCCGACGGTCTTCGGGTGGACGCCGGCGGGCCTCATGAGTCCATGGCCGGCGCTCGTGCAGCTCGCCGATCTCATCGGCGAGCGCGGCGTCTCGGTCCTGTTCGCCGTGGGGGCAGCTCTGCTGGCCCGTGCGGGGCTCGCGGCCTTCGGGGTGGCGCCGGGCGGGCGTCCGCTCGCGCGCGCGCCTGCGCCGGAGCCGCGGTCCGCCCGCCGTCGGCTGCCGCGCGCGATCCTCTACCCGGCGCTCTCGAGCGCCGCGCTCTTCGGGCTGCTCGCGGCTTACGGCGCGCTGCGGATGGCCGCGGTGGAGCGCGCCAGCGCGGGCCTGCCGACGGCGCGGGTCGCGCTCGTCAACCAGGCCGTGGGGCCTCACGAGCGCTGGCAGGCGAAGAACCACCCGCAGATCCTGCGGACCCTGCACGAGCTCACCCGGGAAGCCGAGGCCGGCGGCGCCGAGCTCACCCTCTGGCCCGAAGCGGCCTATCCCTACCCCCTCCCGCACAGCGCCCGGCAGGCGCCGCGCGGCGGCCGAGCCATCCTCGGGCCGGGCGTCCGCGGTCCGATCCTCGCCGGGCTCATCACCCATGCGCCGCCCGTGAAGGCCGCCGACGGCGTGGAGGAACGGAACAGCTACAACTCTGCCACCCTCGTGCTCCCTGACCGGACCATGCAGCCGACGCAGGACAAGCTGCAGCTGCTCTGGTTCGGCGAGACGGTCCCGGGCGGCGCCTACCTGCCCTGGCTGCGGCGCATCTTCCAGAAGAGCGGTGGGCTCGTCCCGGGCGCGGAGCCGCGCGCGCTCACGCTTCCCCGAGAGCAGGGGCCCGCGCTCCGGATCGGGGTGCTCAACTGTTACGAGGACACGCTCACCGGGGTGGCGCGGCGGATCACCGGGACGCTCACCCCGAACCTCCTCGTCAACATCACGAACGACGCCTGGTTCACCGGGAGCGCCGAGCCGGAGCTGCACGCGCGGCTCGCGGTCATGCGCGCCATCGAGCTGCGCCGCGATCTCGTGCGCGCCGTGAACCTGGGCGTCGTGTCATGGATCGACGCCCGCGGCGTGGTGCGCAGCCGCGAGGAGAGCGCTGCGCCGGGGGTGACCTTCGCGACCCCGGCGGTCAGGGACACGCCCCTGACGCTCTACACCCGCGTGGGCGACGCCCCGCTGGCGTCGCTGCTCGCCCTCGCGATCGTCGTGGGCGCGCTCAGGGCGCGACGCTCCAAGGTGAAGGCGTCGCCCGAAGCTCGGGGCATCGGCGCGGAAGCGCGCCCGCTCGCAGGAGCGCCGGAGCTCGCGCCGCCGGATGCGGCCACGCAAGCTGCGGCCACCGACGTACCGCTCAGACGTCCTTGAGCGCCTTCACGGGCGCCGCGCGGAGCTTGCGGCTCGCCGGCTTGCCCTTGATGGTCATCGGCTGCTTGGTGAACGGATTGATGCCTTCCCGGTCCTGCGTGGCCGGGATCTCCTTCGCCTTGATCTTCACGAGGCCCGGGACCGTGACCTCACCAGGCCCCTCCGGACCGAGCTCTTTCTTCACCAGCTCGCCGAGCGCATCGAGCACGCTGGCCACGGACTTCTTGTCGAGGTTGGTGGCCTCGGCAAGACCAACGATCATCTGCGCCTTGGTCAGCTTGTTCGAACCGGGCATGTTTCCTCCAAGTCGAAAGGGGGCGTCCGTTTAACAAGCGAGGTTTCGTATCGCAAGCGATAAGTCATTGCGCCCCCGTCTTATTCGGCCTCGCGACGCCGCTGCGGGGCCGGATTCCAGTGGAACTGCTGCCCCGCGACGCCGCGGCGGCCTCGAGCTCCCGGGTCAAGGCCGTCATCTCGCGCTCCTCCGCGTCGGTCTTGTGGTCGTAGCCGAGCAGGTGGAGCAGGCCGTGCCCGAGCAGCATCGTGATCTCGTCGAGCAGCGGACGGTCGCGCTCGGCGGCCTGCCGGGTGGCCGTGTCGATCGAGACGATCACGTCGCCGAGCAGGCCATGCCACACCGACGGATCCACAGGGCCACGCCGGCCGCGCCGGCGTGACGTGGCTCCGTTCTGGTCGATCATGGGGAACGCGAGCACGTCGGTCGGCTTGTCCTTGCGCCGGTAATTGCGGTTCAGCTCGTGGATGGCCTCGTCGTTCACCAGGGCAACGGAGAGCTCCACGCCCTGCAGCGCGAGGTGGGCGAGCATCTTGCTCGCGCGCCGGCGTACGACCGCCGCCGACACCCCCTGGAACGGCCCGCCCTGCGTCGTGATGGACACGACCGCGGGGGCCGCTGGGCGGCTCCCGCGTCGCTTCGTTCCCGCGCTCCCCTTGTCCTTCTCGGCCACGGGATCCGCTATACCAGCTCGGGGATCTTCTTCGCATCCGCCAAGAACTGCGCGAGCCCGACGTCGGTCAGCGGGTGCCTGGTCAGCTGCTTGATGACCTTGAGCGGCAGCGTCGCGGCGTGCGAGCCGATCATGGCGGCCTGCACGAAGTGGACGGGGTGCCGCACGCTCGCGGTGAGCACCTGCGTCGGGAAGCCGTAGTTCCTGTAGATGGTCACGACCTGCAGGACGAGGTCCATCCCGTCGCCCGCGGCGTCGTCGACCCGCCCGACGAACGGCGAGATGTACGTGGCCCCGGCCTTGGCCGCGAGCAGCGCCTGGGCGGCCGAGAAGCAGAGGGTGACGTTCGTCCTGACGCCCTCGGCGGCGAAGATCCGGACGGCCTTGAGCCCCTCGTCGATGAGCGGGACCTTGACCACCACGTTCGGGTGAATCCTGGCGAGCTCGCGACCCTCGCGGAGGATCGCGTCCTTCTCGACCGCCACCACCTCGGCCGAGACGGGGCCGTCGACCATCTCGCAGATCTCGGCGATCACCTGCCTCGTCGGCCTGCCGCCCTTGGCGAGGAGCGACGGGTTCGTGGTCACGCCGTCGATGACCCCCATCGACTGTGCTTCCCTGATTTCCGCGATATCCCCTGAGTCGATGAACACTTTCATGGTCCTGCCTCCCCGAGCCGATGAATCGGCCCTCCGGCAGTGTTCATGCTGGGGTCCGGCGCAGGAGCAAGGGCCCGGCGGGGGCCCTTGCTGCCACGTCGCGGCTGTCGGGCGAGCGGCGCCGGCTCAGGCCGTCGCCTCGTCCTCGACGCCGTGGCACGTGTTGAACGGCTTGCCGCTGCCGCAGGGGCACTCCTGCTCCTGCATGACGGCGGGCTGCGGCAGCGCCGGCGCGGGGTTCGCGCCGATCGGGAGGGACTCGTCGTGCTGCGCGACCGCGTCGAGCAGCGCCGCCGCGTGGCGCTGGCGATCCGCCGCCTCGATCTGCGCCTCTTCCTGCTCGGCGCGCCGGACGTTCACGCTGAAGAGCTTCGTGACCACGTTCGAGGAGACGCGGGCCACCATGTTGACGAACATGTTGTAGCCCTCCTTCTTGTACTCCTGCTTCGGGTCCTTCTGCCCGTAGCCGCGCAGGCCGATGCCGTCGCGGAGGTGGTCCATGTCGGTCAGGTGGTCGACCCAGGCCTTGTCGAGCTCCTCCAGGTAGAGATGCCGGAAGATGCGCAGCGACAGCTCGATCCCGATCTCCTCCTCGCGCTTCTCGTAGGCCTTCTCGGCGCGCTCGTAGAGCTCGCGCGCCAGCGTCTCCTGATCGCCGATGTGCGAAACGTCGTCCGGCAGGTCGACGCCGAAGTGCTCCCGGAAACCCTGGAAGATGCCGCCCCAGTCCCACTCCTCGGGCGGCTTGCGCGACGGGCACGACTCCTCGACCATCGCGCCGATGATCCGATCCATCAGATCGAGCAGGCGCTCCCGCTGCTCCGTGAGCGCCTGGGGCACGAGCGCGGCGCTCTCGTCGTAGATCTCGAGGACCTTGTCGGCGCGCGACTCGAGCTCGACCTTCACGCCCCAGCGCGTGTAGATCTCGCGCTGCAGGTTCTCGAGCTCGACGAACCGCTCCGTCTCCTCGAAGTCCTTTCGCACGATCTCACGGCGGTTGCCGTCGGCGTCGAGCGGCATCACCGGATCGTTCGCGAACATGCCAAGCAGGTAGCCGACGTCCGGCCGGACCAGCTCCACGATCGACGCGAGCGGCTTGATGGCCCGCTTCTCGCCAGTCGGCTTCCCCTCCTCGTCGAGGATCTCGGGATAATAGCGGCCGACGAGCAGCGACTGGCGCATGTCGTAGATCGTCTTGCGCTGCGCGCTCATCACGTCGTCGTACTCGAGCAGGTTCTTGCGGATGTCGAAGTTGCGCTCCTCGACCTTCTTCTGCGCGTTCTCGACGCTCTTCGTCACCCAGGGGTGCTCGATGGGCTCGTCGTCGGGCATGCCCATCCGCTCCATCAGGTTCTTCACCCGATCCCCGGCGAAGATGCGCATGAGGTCGTCCTCGAGGGACAGGTAGAACTTCGACGTCCCGGGGTCGCCCTGACGACCCGAGCGACCGCGCAGCTGGTTGTCGATGCGGCGGGACTCGTGGCGCTCGGTGCCGAGCACGTACAGCCCGCCCGCGGCGATCACCTTCTCCTTCTCGGCGGCCACCTCCCGGTCGATCCGGGCCGCGCCCGCCGCGCGCTCCGCCTCGGGCTGGCGGTTCTGCTCCTTGAACTTGAGCTTCGCGAGCATCTCCGGGTTGCCGCCCAGGATGATGTCCGTCCCGCGGCCCGCCATGTTGGTCGACACCGTGATGGCCCCTTTGCGGCCCGCCTGCGCGA
>JAICEP010000235.1 GCA_025924095.1 Sorangium sp. | reverse complement strand
CGTCTCACCTATGCCGAGCTGGATCGAAGGAGCAACCAGATAGCCCACCTCCTCCGGGAGCGCGGCGCGGGGCCCGAGGTCCGGATCGGCGTCTGCCTGGAACGATCGCTCGAGATGATCGTGGCGCTGCTCGGCATCCTCAAGTCCGGCGGCGCCTATGTCCCGCTCGACCCCTCTTACCCGGCGGACCGGCTCGCCTTCCTGCTGGAAGACGCCGGCGTCCCCGTGATCCTCACCGAGGAGCGCTTCGCCTCCCGGCTCCGGAGCGGGAGCGCGAGGGTGGTGTGCCTCGACGCGGATCGGGCCATGATCGAGCGACAGCGCGAGGACAAGGTAGGGCCCGCACCGAACGAGGGCCCGGACGACCTCGCGTACATCATCTACACCTCGGGATCGACCGGGAAGCCCAAGGGGGTGATGGTCACCCACGCCAATGTGGTTCGCCTCTTCGACCACACCGCCAGCGCGTATCGCTACAGCGACCGCGACGTCTGGACGCTGTTCCACTCGTATGCCTTCGATTTCTCCGTCCTGGAGATCTTCGGCGCGCTCTGCCACGGCGGACGGCTGGTCGTGGTCCCCTTCGTCACGAGCCGCACGCCGGACGCGTTCTACAGGCTCCTCGGCGATGAAGGGGTGACCCTCGTCTGCCAGACGCCCTCGGCGCTCCGCCAGCTGATCCACGCCGATGCGGCGGCCGAGCCAGCGCTCCGCGACCGCCTGCGGCTGCGTCTCGTGATCTACGGCGGCGAGGCGTCCGACGTGGCGATGCTCGAGCCGTGGTGGGACCGCCACGGGGACGAGCACCCCAGGCTCGTCCACGTCTATGGTCCCACCGAGACGACCGTGATCGCCACCCACCGCGCGATGGGAAAGCCCGATCTGGAGCGGCCGTGGTCGAGCTCGATCGGCGTCGCATTCCCCGACGTCCGGGTGCTCCTCCTCGATCGCAACCGCGCGCCCGTCCCCGTCGGCGTCGCCGGCGAGATCTACATCGGCGGCCCCGGCGTGGCGCGCGGCTACCTGAAGCGCCCCGAGCTCACGCAGGAGCGCTTCCTCCAGGATCCGTTCGGCGACTCCCCGGATTCACGCCTGTACAAGACCGGCGATCTCGCGCGTTACCTCGCCTCGGGCGAGATCGAGTTCCTCGGCCGCATCGACGATCAGGTGAAGATCCACGGCCACCGCATCGAGCTCGGCGAGATCGCGGCGGCGCTGTGCCAGCACCCCGGGGTGCGCGAGGTCGCGGTGGTGGTGCGCGAGGACGCGCCGGGCGACAAGCGGCTCGTGGCGTACGTCGTCCCCCGCGCGGTCCAGGGCGCCTCTGTCGGCGACGAGCAGGCGCTCCTCCCCGCGCTGCGCGCCCTCGCGCAGGGCCAACTGCCAAGCTTCATGGTCCCCTCGGCCTTCATGGCGCTCGACGCGCTCCCCACCTCGCCGAACGGCAAGGTCGACCGCAGGGCGCTCCCTGCGCCCGGCGGCGACCGCCAGGAGCTCGGACGCGCCTTCGTGGCGCCGCGCTCCGAGCTGGAGGAGGCGCTCGCAGGCCTCTGGAAGGAGCTCCTGCGCGTGGAGCGCGTGGGCGTGCACGACAGCTTCTTCGAGCTGGGCGGCAGCTCGCTGCACGCCGTCCAGCTGTTCTCCCGGCTCCGCGGCGCCTTCGGGATCGACGTCGGGTTCCAGGAGCTCTTCGATCATCCGACCGTCGCCGGGCTCGCCGCGCTGAGCAAGGGCGGCGGCCGCGCGGCCCCCCGAGAGGAGCATGCCATTCCGCGAGGCACCCGGACGGGGCCAGTCCCCCTGTCGTTCGCGCAGGAGCGCATGTGGTTCCTCCACCGGCTCGCGCCGGAGAGCCGGGCCTACAACTGCCTCTGTCCCTTCCGCCTCACCGGGGACATCCACGTCCCGGCGCTCGACAGGAGCCTCCGTGAGCTCGTCCGCCGCCACGAGATCCTGCGCACCGTCTACACCGAGATCGACGGCCAGCCCGTCCAGATCGTCGCCGAGGACGCCTCCTTCCGGCTCGACGTCGCGGACCTCCAGCACCTCTCGGAGGGCGAGCGCGAGGCCCAGGCGCAGCAGCACATCGAAGCCGAGGCCCAGAGGATCTTCGACCTGAAGCGCGGCCCCGTCTTCCGGGCAGGGCTGCTCCGGCTCGGGCCGCGGGATCACGTCCTCTGGCTGCACATCCACCACATCGCCGTCGACGGCTTGTCGCTCGAGGTGGCCTACCGCGAGATCGCGGCGCTCTACGATGCCTTCTGTCGGGAGGCTCCCCCTCCGCTGCTCGACACGCCGCTCCAGTACGCCGATTTCGCCTCGTGGCAGCGCGAGCAGCTGACGGAGGAGACCCTGTCGGGGCTGCTCGCCGGCTGGAGGCAGAGGCTCCTCGACGTGCCGCCCTTGCTCCAGCTGCCGAGCGATCGCGTCCGGCCGCCGGTCCAGACCTTCCGCGGCGCGACGATCCCGTTCCAGCTCGACCCGGCGGTCGGAAGGGCCATCCGGGACCTCGGCGCGCGAGAAGGCGTGACCGTGAACATGGTCCTCCTGGCCGCGTTCGCCGCGCTGCTCCACCGCGTCACGCAACGCGACGACCTCCTGATCGGCCTGCCGAGCGCGGGCCGGGAGCACGCCGACCTCGAGGCGGCGATCGGCTTCTTCGTCAACGTGGTCCCCATCCGGATCGACGTCTCCGGCGAGCCGTCGTTCGAGGCGCTGCTCCGCCGCGTGAGGGATGTGTGCCTGGACGCCTACGCGCACGACAGGCTCCCGTTCGAGCGGCTCGTCCAGGAGCTCCAGCCCGAGCGTGACCCCAGCTACAGCCCGCTCGTGCAGATCGTGTTCGCGCCGCAGCCGCCCGCGGAGCGCGAGCTCCACCTCACCGGGGTCGAGGCGCGCGCCATCGACACGGATACGAAGAAGACGATCTTCGACGTATCGCTCTATGCCTGGGAGAGCGCCGACAGCGTCGCCGGGATGCTGGAGTACAGCACCGACCTCTTCGAGCGGGCCACGATGGGGCGGATGATGAATCACCTCTTCACGCTCCTCGCCGCCGCGACATCGGACCCCGCGCGCTCCGTCTCGTCGATGCCGCTGCTCGCGGAGCGCGAGCAGCGCCAGCTGCTCGTCGAATGGAACGAACCCGGCGCCGATCTCCCTCGCGACCGGCGCGTCCTGGATCGGTTCGAGGAGCAGGCGGCGCGCGCGCCGCACGCCGCCGCGGTCGTGTCCGATCGCGGATCGCTCGCGTACGGAGAGCTCGATCGCCGGGCGAACCAGCTCGCGCGCCGCCTGCGCGAGCTGGGCGCCGGGCCCGAGACCCTGGTCGCGATCTGCGCGGAGCGCTCGCTGGAGCTGGTGGTCGGGATCCTCGGGACCCTCAAGGCGGGCGCGGCGTATCTCCCCGTGGACGCCGAGATCGCGAGAGAGCGGCTGGCGTTCATCCTCGAGGACTCCGGGGCGCCGGTGCTCCTCACGCAGGCGCACCTCTCCGATCGTCTCCCGCCGTTCGCGGGCGCGGTGATCCGCCTGGACGCCGACTGGCCGGAGATGGCGGCGCTGGAGGAGGCGTCGCCCCCTCCGGTGTGCGCAGGCCCCCGGGACCTGGCCTATGCCATCTACACCTCGGGCTCGACCGGCCGACCGAAGGGCGTGCTCGTGGAGCACCGGAGCCTCATGAATCTTGTGGCGTGGCACGTGCGGCGCTTCGCCGTCTCCTGCGTGGATCGCGCGACCCTTGTCGCGAGCCCCGGCTTCGACGCGTCGGTATGGGAGCTCTGGCCGTATCTGTGCGAGGGAGCGTGCCTGTTCATCCCCGGGGAGCCGCTCCGCCGTTCCCCGGACGAGCTTCGAGCGTGGCTCGTCGCGCGAGGGATCACCGTCTCTTTCTTGCCGACGCCCATGGCGGAGGAGCTCCTGCGCCTCGACTGGCCTGCTTCCACAGCGCTCCGGTACCTGCTCACGGGAGGAGACAAGCTCCGCGTCTGGCCTGGCGCGGCGCTCCCCTTCGACGTCGTGAACAACTATGGTCCGACCGAGGCGACCGTCGTGGCGACCTCGTGCCTCGTGCCGAGGGCGCGGCCGGACGGCGGGACGGCGACGGTCGATCCCTCGATCGGCCGCCCCATCGACAACCTGCGGGTCTACCTGCTCGATCCGCGCGGGGAGCTCGTCCCGGTGGGCGTCCCCGGCGAGCTCTACCTCGGAGGCGTCGGCGTCGCCCGCGGGTACCTGAACCGGCCCGAGCTCGACGCAGCGCGGTTTCTCCCCGATCGGTTCTCGGACGAGCCGGGCGCGCGCATGTACCGCACCGGCGATCGCGCCCGGTGGCTCGCCGACGGGACCCTCGAGTTCCTGGGACGGGTCGACAACCAGGTGAAGATCCGTGGCTATCGTATCGAGCTCGGCGAGATCGAGGCCGTGCTGCGAGAGCACCCCGACGTGGAAGAGGCCGTCGTGGTGGCGCGGGAAGAACCGCCGGGCAACAAGCGGCTTGTCGCCTACGTCATCCCTCGCCTCGAGGACGGCGGCGCCACGGAGCAGGCCCCGGCCCTGCAAGCGGAGCACGTCTCGGCGTGGCAGGCGCTGTACGACGGCACCTACGGGAAGGGCGACGCCGGCGTGGATCCGGGCTTCAACATCACCGGCTGGAACAGCAGCTACACCGGCGAGCCCATCGACGCCGGAGCGATGCGCGCATGGCGGGACCACACCGTCGAGCGGATCCTCTCGTTCCAGCCGCGCCGGGTCTGGGAGATCGGCTGTGGGACCGGGCTCCTGCTCTTGCAGCTGGCCCCGCAGTGCGCCGCCTACCTCGGGACGGATTTCTCGGAGCAGGCGATCTCGCTCCTCCGCCCCGAGATCGCGCGCGGCACGCTCTCGCACGTGTCGCTGCAACGCCGGGAGGCGAACGACTTCAGCGGTGTCGAGCCGGGCAGCTTCGATGTGATCCTCCTGAACTCGATCCTCCAGTACTTCCCCGGCGCCGATTACCTGCGCTCGGTGATCGAGGGCGCCGTGCGCGCGGTGGCGCCCGGCGGCGTCGTGTTCCTGGGCGACCTCAGGAGCCTCCCGCTGCTCGAGGCGTTTCACACCTCGGTGCAGCTCCACCGCGCGCCCGCGGGCGCCACCTCGGCCGAGCTGCGGGCCCGGGTGCAGCGGGCGGCCTCGGGTGAGGAGGAGCTCGTCCTCGCGCCCGAGCTCTTTCATGCGCTGCGCGGCCAGGTCCCGGGCGTGGAGCACGTGGAGGTCTGGCTCAAGCGGGGTTCGGGCTCCGACGAGATGACGCGCTTCCGTTATGACGTGGTCCTGCACGTCGGCGTGGCGCCCGAGCCTGTCGTCGTCGGCCGATCGCTGGACTGGGCTGCCTCGGAGGGCCTCGCCGGCGTGGAGCGAGCGCTGCGTGAGGAGGGCTCGCTCGGGCTGGAGGTCCTCGGGATCCCGAACGCGCGCGTGCACGCCGACGTGATCGCTGCGCGCCGGCTGCTGGAAGGGGACGGCGTCGCGCTGGCCCGCGCCGCCACGACGGCCGCCGAGGGAGCGATGGCCGCGACCGAGCCGGAGGCGCTGTGGGCGCTCGGCGCGCGCCTCGGCTGCTCGGTCCGGATCACCGGATCGAGGACCTCGGGTCCGGGCTGCATGGACGTGCTCTTCGAGCGCGCCGACGACGCGCCGCGACCGCGCGCCTGGCTCCAGGCGCGGCCCGGGGAGACCTTGCCCGAGCGGTCGCTCGCGAACAGCCCTCTCCGGCGGCAGAAGACGCGCGCGATGCCGGCAGGCCTGCGCGAGTTCGCCGCGGCGAAGCTCCCCGACTACATGGTTCCGGCCGCCCTCGTGAAGCTCGACGCGCTGCCGCTCACCGCGAACGGGAAAGTCGACATGGCGGCCCTCCCGGCCGACGACCGCGCAAAGCCCGAGCCGAGGGCGGCGACGCCGGTGCCCGCCTCGAACATCGAGGTGATCCTCAGCGACCTCTGGCGCCAGGTGCTCGGCGTCGACGAGGTCGGGCTCGACGATCCTTTCTTCGAGCTCGGCGGTCACTCGCTGCTCCTCGCCCGGGTCCGCGCGGGCATCCGGGCGCGGCTCGGCGAGGACATCCCCATCATGGACCTGTTCCAGTACCCGACGATCCGCAGCCTCTCTGCCCACCTGAAGAGGGGCCCTCTGGCGGCTGCCTCGGGCGAGAGCACGGTCTCCAGGCGTGGACCCGGCGCCGTGGCCCCCGCGGCCGAGGCGCCGGCGCGGGAGGCGCTCCCCGAGAACGCGATTGCCATCATCGGAATGGCGGGTCGATTCCCGAAGGCGCGCAGCGTCGACGCGCTGTGGTCGATGCTCGAGGACGGGGGGGAGGGGATCGGCTTCTATTCGCCCGAGGAGCTGAGGGCGCTCGGCGTGGACCCGGAGCTCACCCGGTCGCCCAGGTTCATCCCGGCGGCCGGCGTGCTCGACGACGTCATGTGCTTCGACGCGGCGTTCTTCGGCTACAGCCCGCAGGACGCCGTGCTCATGGACCCGCAGCAGCGGGTCTTCCTCGAATGCGCCTGGGAGGCCATGGAGAGCGCCGGGTACAACCCGCTCGCCTACCCGAAGCCGATCGGCGTGTTCGCCGGGAGCGACGCCCCGAGCTACTGGATCGAGCGCGTCGGGCCGCCTCCGGCCGCGCCGAACTCGGAGCACCAGCGGATCTATACCGGGAACGTGACCGACTCCCTGACCACGCGCGTGGCCTACAAGCTGGGGCTCCGGGGGCCGGCGGTGAGCGTCATGACGGCGTGCTCGACGTCGCTCGTCGCGGTGCACCTCGGCTGCCAGAGCCTCGTCACAAGGGAGAGCGACATGGTCCTCGCCGGAGGGGTCGGCGTCCTCTCGCCGCGGAGGATCGGTTACCTCCACGAGGAAGGCTCGGTCACCTCGCCCGACGGCCATTGCCGTCCTTTCGACGCCGAGGCGAGCGGCATCGTGGCCAGCAACGGTGTGGGGCTCGTCGTCCTCAAGCGGTTGAAGGACGCCCTGGACGACGGCGACACGATTCACGCCGTGATCCGCGGATCCGCCGTCACAAACGACGGTGCGCTCAAGGTGGGTTACATGGCGCCGAGCCTGGAAGGGCAGCTCGAGACCATCGCCCGGGCCCACGCCGCTTCGGGCGTCAGCCCGGAGAGCATCACGTACGTGGAGGCGCACGGCGCGGGCACGCGGCTCGGCGACTCGATCGAGGTGGCCGCGCTGTCACGGGCGTTCCGGAGGGCCACCGACAAGGTCGGCTTCTGCGCGCTCGGCTCGGTGAAGAGCAACCTCGGCCACCTCCGCGCGGCCGCCGGGGTGACCGGCCTCATCAAGGCGGCGCTGTCGCTGGAGCACGAGCTCATCCCCGCGACGCTCCATTTCCGCCGCCCCGGCCCCGAGATCGACCTCGCGAGCAGCCCGTTCTTCGTCAACTCCGGCCCGCGCGCGTGGAAGCGCGGCGGAGCCCCGCGCCGCGCCGCGGTGAGCGCCTTCGGCATCGGTGGCACGAACGCGCACGCGGTGATCGAGGAGGCGCCGGAGCCGGCGCCGTCCGGCCCGTCGCGGCGCCGCCAGCTGCTCGTCGTCTCGGCGAGGACGCGCGCCGCGCTCGAGAAGAGCACCGATCGTCTGGCCGAGCACCTGCGGCGCGCGCCGGAGGGCTCGCTCCCCGACGTCGCGTTCACCCTGCAGCGGGGCAGGGTGCCTTTCGCGCACCGCCGCGCGGTGGTGTGCGCGGATCCGGCCTCGGGAGCGGCCTCCCTCGATCGGCGCGACCCGGCCCGCGTCGTCACGCAGGTTGCCGGCGGGCGGCCGCCGGAGGTCGTCTTCCTGTTCCCCGGCGCGGGCGCCGAGCGTGTCGGCATGGGGCGTGAGCTCTACCTGCACGAGCGCGCCTACCGCGAGGCCCTGGACCGGTGCGCCGACCGCTTCCGTCGCGAGCTGTCGGTCGACCTCCGCGACCGGCTCTTCCCCGAGGAGCAGGGGCGCTCCCGCGGTGAAGCAGACATCGGCTCTCCGCGCCTCCGCGCGGCCGCCCTCTTCTCGACCGAGTACGCCTTGGCGCAGCTCCTGATGTCGTGGGGGATCCGCCCCGCCGCGCTGTTCGGCCACGGCGTGGGCGGGGTTGTCGCCGCGTGCGTCGCCGGTGTGCTCTCGCTCGACGAGGCGGTCGCGCTTGTCGCGCTGCTCGGGCGCGCGGAAGCGGAAGCGGAAGAGGAGGCCGCCGGGCCGCTCCTCGCGCGCATGGCCCAGCTGGCCGCGTCGATGGCGAGGAGGGCGCCGAGCATCCCCCTCGTCGGACACCTCGCCGGCGACTGGGTGACGGAGACCGACGTCCACGATCCATCGTTCTGGGCCCGGCTCCTCGCGGGATCGGCTCGCCCCGACGACCGCATCGCCACGCTGCTCGCCTCGGCCGATCGCGCCCTCCTCGAGGTCGGGCCCGGCTCCTCCCTGGCCACCCTGGCGTCGCGGCACCCGGGCGCGGGGGCGGAGCGACCGAGCGCGACCACCCTGGCAGGCCCCGGCGAGGGCCCTGGCGACCTCGAAGCGTTGCTCGCCGCGGTGGGCCGGCTCTGGTGTGCTGGCGTCGACGTCGACTGGGCCGCTTTCTCCGGGGACGAGCGCCGGCGGCGCGTGCCCTTGCCCACGTACCCGTTCGAGCGCGTCCCGCACCAGCTCGACACCACCTGCACCGTGGGCCCAGCCACGGTGCGGTCCCTGTCGCCGAAGCTCTGCAGCCCGCCGGAGTCGTCCGGCCCGCCCACGGGCTCGCCGGCGAGCGTGCGGCTGCGGGACGCGCCGCCGCCGGACTCGCCTGCGCCCCTGAGCGCCGCGCTGACGCAGCGGAGCGGGAGCGCCGCGATCCTCCCCCACCGGCGCGCGACCGGACAGCTCCTCGTCACGCTGCAGGCGGGGGCGCCGGACACCGCTCCGCTGTTCCTGATCCCGCCGCTCGGCGGTACGGTCCACGCCTATCACCCCCTTGTGCAGCGCCTGAGCGGCGAGCTGCCCGTCCACGGGATTCAGCCCACCGGCGCCGAGCCCGGCGAGCCGGGCTTCACGTCCGGCTTCACATCCATCCCCGCGATCGCGGCGCGGTACGTGGACGAGCTCCTGAGCGTCCGACCCGAGGGGCCGTACCTCCTCGGGGGGCATTCGGCCGGCGGCGTCGTCGCGTACGAGATGGCGCAGCAGCTGCTCGCGCGAGGGCGCAAGGTGCCTTTGCTGCTGCTGCTGGACACGGGCTTCGACCAGCGCGCGAGCGATCGCTCTCCGGCGAGCGGCCTCGCCCATGAGATGGCGAAGCTCGAAGCCGTCGCGTCGCAGCGATACCGCAGCTTCGTCGCGGCCATGGCGGACGACGCGCGGCTCCGCGCCGAGGTCACGAGCACGTGGCAGGCCCTCGCGAGCTACGCGCCGAAGCCGACGGACGCCAGCGTCCTGTTCCTGCGCGCGCGGGAGCAGGTCAGCCCGGAGGACGCGGCCGCCGTCAACGCCTGGATGGAGCTGGCGCGAGCGGCGTTCGCCCTGCAGGTGGTGCCCGGCAACCATTTCACGATGATGGAGCCGCCCCACGTCGCGCACGTCGCCCGCGCGATCCAGCAGCACATCGCGGGCGCGCTGAGGCCCGTGCTCGTCGACGCCCTGGAGGGGCGGGCGCTCCGGAGGCCGAGGGCGAGGCCCCTCGGCGCGGAGAGCGGGCCCGAGAGCGGCCCGCCGTCGCGCTGACAGCCTGCTCTCCGCGCCGTCAAGGCCCAGTCTGGCCGCTCACGCGTCGATCGGTGGAGTAGCCCACCTCGGGTCGCGCAGCGCGTTGTCCACGGTCGCGCAGCGCGTTGTCCACGGTCGCGCAGCGCGTTGCCCACGAACGATTCAAACGTCAGAATGGCCCAATTGCACCTTTCTGGATGCACTGGACTCGTGAGGAAAGCGCGTTCACGCCAGAAACGCCGGTCTTTCGCGGCCGAACGAGCTCCCGTCGGGTGCTCCCAGGGGCGGGCAAGGGGCCGCTCGATATCCGCGCTTCGCTCGTCGTGGCGCTACCCGGCATGGCTGGATCGCGCCCGCGAACTT
>JAICEP010000234.1 GCA_025924095.1 Sorangium sp. | reverse complement strand
TCTCGGCAGCCTCCGGGTTGAGTTTCAACTCTCCCCGGACCCTCTCGGCAGCCTCCGGGTTGAGTTTCAACTCTCCCCGCCCCCTCCCGGACCGCCTCCGGCGGTCGGCCGCCCCCGCTCGAGGTCGTGCTGGGTGCGCCACGCCTCGAAGATCAGCGCCTGGACCACGGAGAGGACCAGGACGGACACGTCGGTGTTGACGTAGAGCCAGATGAACCCCAGCCCGAGGCCGCGCACGAGCAGCGCCACCCCCACCCCGACCGCGACGTTGCCGCCCCAGAACAAAAGGCACACGCCCACGAGCCGGATCCCCCGCCGGACCGCGGGCGGGAGGAGCCCGGCGCGCATCCCTCGGCGGCGCCCCACCGCGTAGGCCGCGCACGACGTGGCCGCGACGACGCCCAGGATGTAGAGCGAGTCCGACATCGCTACACGTCCCCCCGGAGCCAGGAGAGCGCGCGCGCCGCGAGCTCCTGGAGCAGCCCGCCGATCGTCGAGAGGCGCTCGCCCGGGAGGTTCGAGGTCGGCGCCCCCTCGCGCACCGGCGCGGCGAGGACCTCGAAGCCCGCGCGCTCGAAGAGCCGGCGTGCCCGCCAGACGCGGTGCTCGCCCGTGACGAGCAAGATCCTCCTCGCGCCCCTTCCCAGCAGGAGCTCCGCGCTGCGCTGCGCCTCCACCGCCGTCGTCAGCCCCCGCGGCTCCGTGAGGAGGGCCGACGCGGGGACGCCGAGGCCCTGCGCTAGGCGGGCGCGCGACTCGGCCTCGCTGGCCGCCCCGTTGCGGCTGCCGAGCATCAGCACGAGCGGCGCGCGCCCCTGATGGTACAGCGCGACCGCCTCGACGGCGCGCCGGAGCGAATCCTCCGGCAGCCGCCCGTCCGGATCGACGTCCGCTCCGAGGACGACCACGGCGTCGGCCTGCCCGGCGTCGGGCGCCGACGCCATCCAGCGATCGAGCGGCGCGGCGGCCGGGGTGAACGCGGCGACGGCGAAGACCGCCAGCCCGACCCCGCCGGCCGCCGTGCTCAGGCGGTCCCACGCTGCTCCCATGCGCATGACGCTGATCCCGGAACCGATCCCTGCGTCGTGCCCTACGTCGCGGCCAGGAGGGCTGGCCGCGAGGGACGCACCGCGAGCCGCGGCGCCTCCAGCTCCTCCGCGACGCCGTGGACGGCGGCCTCGATGCGCTCGAGCGTCTCCTCGCTCATGTGGCTGTGCAGGGGCAGGCAGACCTGGCCCGCGCAGAGCCGGTCCGTGTTCGGCAGGGCGTCGCCCGCCGGGGCGCACGTCAGCTCGTGCAAGGGCGGGTAGAAGTACCGGCGCGCCTCGACGCCGCGCCGGGCGAAGGCGGCGACCGCGTCGTCGATCGGGACGTCGACGAGCCGGACCCCGAGGTTCTGTCCATTGAGGACCACGCCCGGCGGAATGCGCTGGGTGCGGTACACCTGCGGATGCCCGGACAGGGCCGCGCGCAGCCGCTCGAGGTACGTCCGCCGGCGGACCAGCGCCTCGGGGAGCCGGCGGAGCGACGCCAGCGCCAGCGCGGCGCGCAGCTCGTCGAGCTTGGCGTTCATCCCCGGGACCGACGCCCGCAGCGGCTGCGTGAGCCCGTGGTTGCGCAGCCGGCGCATCGCCGCGCTCACCTCCCGATCCGGGGAGACGACCACGCCGCCCTCCGCGGCCACGAGGATCTTCGTGGCGTGCAGCGAGTAGGTCGTCGCCGTGAGGAGCGCCTCCGCCTCCCGGCTCGCCGTCTCGGTGCCCATGCCGTGCGCGTTGTCGTAGATGACGGCCGCCCCCGCGGCCCGCGCCTGCCGCGCGACGCCGGCCAGATCGGGCGGGACGCCGAACACGTTGACCGGGAGCACCAGCGTCACGTCGTGCTTCGCGAGCAGGCCGCGCAGGTGCTCCGAATCCAGCGTCCAGGTCTCCGGATCGATGTCGCAGAAGACCGGCTCGAAGCCCGCATGGACCGCGGCGTTGAGCGTCGCGATGAACGTGAAGGCAGGGAGGATCGCCTTGCCCCGCCGCACCGCCGCGGCCTCGATGGCGAGGCTGATCGCGACGGCGCCGTTCGAGACGACCACGGCCTCCTCGACGCCGAGGAACGTCGCGATCGCCCGCTCGAAGTCCTCCGCGAACGGGCCGCCGTTGCTCAGCCGCCCCGAGCGCAGGACCTCGGCGAGCTGCGCCGCGATCGCGTCCGGATCGTCCACCTGCGGCAGGACCATGGGGATCAAGGGTCGCGGGTCGCTCATGCTTGTCTCTCCAGAGATAGGCGCTGCAGCGCAACGCGGCCGATGAACTCGGGGATGCCGAGCAGGTACCGCCGCCAGAGCCGCCTCGGCTCGACAACGAGGCGGTAAAGCCACTGGACGTGATGTCGACGGACCCACTCGGGCGGGTAGGTCACCGCCCCGGCCACCTGATCCAGCAGGCCACCCATGCACCACGCGGCGTGCACCTGCAGCGCCGCGAGGTGCCGGTCCACCCACAGCTCCTGCTTGGGCGGGCCGAGGCCAACGATGAGCAAGGCCGCGCCCGAGTCGTTGATCGTCCGGACCACCGCCGCCTCCTCCTCGAGGCCGAAGTAGCCGTGGTGAACCCCCGCGATCCGGAGGCCCGGACGCTGCGCGACGAGGCGGCGAGCGACCTCGTCGGCGATCCCGGGCGCCCCCCCGAGCAGGAAGACCGAGGCCCCGCGCTCGGCGCACAGGTCCACGATCCTCCCCAGCTCGATCGGGCCCACGTTGATGCGCTCCGGACACGGGCCGCCCAGCAGGCGAGCCGCCCACACCACCCCGATGCCGTCGGCGTACACGACGTCGGCGCGGCCGACCGCGGCGCGGTACGGCGCCTCGCGCTCCGCCAGCGTGGCGCAGTACGCGTTGACATAGGTGTAGTACGCCGGCCTGCCGCCGGCCTTCGACGACCTGAGCAAGGCGTCGTCCAGATCGAGCAGCAGCTGCTCGAACGTGAGCCGCGCGACGGGGACGCCGAGCACGTCGACCCGCGGCGCCGCGGGCGGGTCCGCGATCATGCAGCACCTCCGGCCGGCGCCACCTTGGCCTGGGTGCTGATGAACGCGCGCGGATCGGTGACCGGCCCGCGATCGAGGACGGGCCGCGCCTCGTCGGTGCCGAACATCGCGACGTAGTCCCCGTGGAACCCGTCGCAGATGCCACGGAGCGCGCAGCTCCGGCATCCGGCGCCCTTCTCGTAGCCGTTGTGCTCGACGCGGTTCAGCGCGTCGCCGCGGTAGGCGGCGTCCTGATCCCCGCGGCGGCGGAAGAGCCGGTAGGAGAGCCCTTCCAGCTTCCTCAGCGAGGGGCCGAGCCGCGAGCTCACGTCGGCGCGGAGCAGCCGGCCCCGGAGGTCGAGCGCGTCGGCCAGGCGGAGCAGCGGCTGCCGGAGCGGCCCGAGGCGCGGCCGCGCGCCGAGCGGAACGGGCGGCGTCAGGAGACCGCCCCGCATCCGTTGCGGTCCCTTGTTGGTCCAGGTCCAGCTCGCGAAATCCCACTCGTGCGGGTCGTACGGGAGCTGCTGGTAATCGTACACCGAGGGCCAGTGGCGCTCGGACACGACGCAGTGGGGCAGGTACCGGACGTTCGCCTCCACGCCGGCGCGCGCGAGCACGTCCAGGGCCTCGTCGAGCGGCTCCCGCAGCTCGGCGTAGCGAGGCACGTTCTCGGCGGTGCGGACCCCCGCGTTGCGCTGATCCGCGAACGGGTTGAAGGCGAGGAAGTTGACCGCGCGCGCGCCCACCTCGACCGCCAGCTTCGCGACCGCCGGCAGCTGCGGCACCGCGCGCTTCGACATCACGCAGTTCACCCGGAACGGCACCGCGAGCGCGATGAGGTGGTTCAGCGCGCGCATCTGGCGCACGTGCGCGCCGTCCGCTCCCACGGCCAGGTCGTGCGCCTTCCCGAGCCCCTGGACGCTGACAAGGAAGTCGGCGACGCCGGAGTCCTTGAACTGCTGCACCTTGTCGCGCTTGTCGAGCACCAGCGCGTTGGTGATGAGCGTCGGCGAGAGGCCGATCCCGACGCAGTACCGGACCAGCGCGTGGATGTCGCGCCAGATGGTCGGCTCGCCGCCCTGGATGTCGATCGCTGTGTTCCCGTAGAAATCGACGAGCGTCCGGCAGATGGCCTGCGCCTTCTCCAGCGACATGAACGGGTGCTCGGGGTGCTCCTTGTCCTCGATCCGATCGAGGAAGTAGCAGAAGTGGCAGCGGAGATTGCATGTCTGCCCGAGCCACAGCACGCCACGGCGCGTGATCTCCCGGCGCCGGGTGTGCAACGGCGGCGCCGCGGCCGGGCGCGCGGCCGGCACCGCCAGGGCGAGGGCCCGCTCGAGCAGGACCTCCGGCGGCTCGATCTCCACGGGCTCCTGCGGCGCCGAGGCCTGCGACCCCTTGCGCTTGAGCTGCACCAACGAACCGTTACCATCCGTGCTGGTCTTCACTTGGGCCTCACCTGGGTTCAATCCTTCACGCGCGGCAACGCGCCGCGCGCTGCGAAGGCGCCGACACGGCTCGGGGGTTCGTCTCTCGATGGCGGCGACGTGGGCGGCGACGTGGCCTCACGCGCCGCGCCCCGCCGCTCGCCGGATCCGCTGACGGGCAGTTGAACTGCTCCGCGATCAGGGCGATAGAGGAGCGCCATGCTCACGCCACGACCCCCGGCGAAGGCGCTCCTCCACCCGTGACGGCGCAGGCCCCGCGCGAGGACCTCCCGCCTCCGGCGAGGAGGAGCGTCTCCGGCAGCATGGCGCTGAAGACCGCGAGCGATCTCGTCTCGCGCGGCGTCCGCATGCTCCTCGCCGTGGTCGCCGCGCGGCAGCTGGGGCCGGCGGGCTTCGGCGACTACAGCTACGCCTTCGCGGTGGGCTTCCTGCTCGGCGAGCTCGCCGACCTCGGCCTGCACCTCTTCATCGCGCGGGAGGTCGCCCGGGATCCGGGCGCTCCCATCGGCCCCCTCGTGCGCCTCAAGCTCGCGGTGACGCTGGCGGCGGGCGGCGTCGGGCTCGGGGTCGGCCTCCTCGCGGACGCGGCCTCGCCGCGCCGCGCGCTCGTGTGGCTGCTGACCGCCGCGTGGCTCATGGCCTCGTTCGTCGAGATGCTGAACCAGGTGTTTCGCGGGCACCAGCGGATGGAGCGCGAGGTGCTCGTGGCGATCACCATGGCGCTCGCGTCGTTCGGGCTGGGGACGGCGGCGCTGCTCTCGGGTCTGGGCGCGCTCGGCCTCGCGTGGGCCCTCGTCGCAGGCCACCTGCTCGCCCTCGCGCTGGCCGTGGCCCTCGCCGCCCAGCTCCTTGAGCGCCGGCCGGGGTCCGGCGGGGGCGCGATGCTCCCGCGGGGCTTCCTCCGGGAGGCTGGGCCTCTCGCGGTGGTGATGGTCGCCAGCCCCGCCTACTTCCAGATCGATCTCCTGATGCTGGGCTGGATGAGCACCGCCGGGGCGGTCGGCGACATGAGCGCCGTCCAGCGCGTCATCGGCGGCGCCATGGTGCTGCCGGGCGTCGTGCGCGCGGCGGTCTTCCCCGCCTTCGTCGCCAGCGGCTCGGCGAGCGTCCGCAGGCGCCTCGCCGCGTCCACCTTCCTCGGCCTCATGGCCGCAGGCGTGCTCCTGAGCGCCGCGGTGTGGTGGCTCGGCGAGCCGCTCGTCCGGCTCGTGTTCGGCGCGGAGTACGCGGGCGCCGTGCTGCCGCTGCAGCTGCTCACGACGGCGCTCGTGTGGATGCTGCCGGAGTTCGCCATCGGCCCGATGCTGTTCGCGACGGGCCAGCAGCGCCCGTACGCCGCCCTCTGGGTGACGAGCGTGCTCTTCATTGCAGCCGGCAACCTGTGGGCGATCCCGGCGCACGGCGCCGCCGGCGCCGCCCTGGTGAAGCTCGTTGTCACGTTCGGCCTCGTGGCAGGCGAGGTGCTCGTCCTCTGGCGCGTCCGGGAGCGCCTCGGGGCGCCGTGAGCGGCCGCGGAGCGGGCCTCTCCCGCGCTCGTCGATCGCCCGGCGCACGGGTCAGTAGCTCCCCACGCCGAAGAGCATGCGCAGCGGCGTGAGCGCGATGATCTTCAGGTCGAGCCGGAAGCTGGCGTTGGCCAGGTAATAGATATCGAGGAGGACGCTCTGGTCGAAGGTGACCTGGTTGCGCGCCGCGACCTGCCACAGGCCGGTGATCCCGGGCCGGCCGTCGCTGCGAAGCCGGTGCCACGCCTTCAGCGCGTCGAACTCCGCCATCGGATAGGGCCTGGGGCCCACGAGGGCCATGTCGCCGGTGAGGACGTGGAAGAGCTGGGGGACCTCGTCGAGGCACAGCCAGCGGAGGACGCCGCCGAGCCGCGTGATGCGCGGATCCCTGGGGTGCTTGGGGATGACGACCCCGTCCTCGCGCACGAAGCCGGGGATGTCGCCGCGGATGACCGAGAGCCGCGCGGCGTCGCCCCCGTCCTCGCCGTCGCGGCGCCGCGCCCGCATCGTCCGGTACTTGAAGAACGCGAACGGCTTCCCGCCCAGCCCTGCGCGCGGGGCGACGTGGAACGCCCCGCCCGGGGACTCGAGGCGGATCAGCAGCGCGATCACCAGCCACAGCGGCGCGCCCCCGAGCAGCACCGCCAGGGCCACGAGCTTCTCGACGGCCTGGGTCGCCGTGGCGTCGAGGCCGCTCCGCTCGCCCGAGCCGAACCGGACCACAGGGATCCCCTCCGCGGTCCGCTCGGTGAGGCCGAGGCGCACCGCGAGCCACTCGAGGTCCCGCGATGCGATCGCGACGGCCCGCGCCTGTCCGCTCGCCCGCCGCGCCCGCCGCAGCACCTCCCCGATGGCGTCGAGGCCCTCGACGGCGATGGGAGCGCTCGGATCCAGCGGAGGAGGCGACGCGGTCTCACTGCCAGCGAAAGACGTCGGTGCACAGCTCAAGCAAACCTCCTGGGGGTGTCCGGTCCGGCGTCGCGACGGTGCTCCCGCGCTGCCGGACGCGCTGCCGTCTCGTCTCAGCCCTCTCTCAGCTGCTCCCCGAACGCCCGGCGCGTTCGCCACCGCGCCCACGCCGGGAAGAGCTCTCCCACCGCGCTGCGGAGGCGGAGCCGCCGCGCGGCGCTCCCGCGGGCGTGCGGCGCGCGCCAGAGCGCGGCGACGCTGTCGGCGACCCGGTCCACCGGGACGCCGCCGTCCTGCGGTCGAGACACAGCCCCCCGGCGCCGCCGCTCGTCCTCGTGCAGGCCCGTATCCACCCAGCCGGGGTGCACCTGGGAGACCCGGATCCCCCGGGGCGCGAGCTCGAGCTCCAGCGCGTCGCTGAGGCCACGGACGGCGAACTTCGTGGCGCAATAGACGCTCTTCAGCGGCACGGCGCGGAACGAGACCTCGGAGCCGACGTTGATGATGTGCCCTCCCCCGCCCCCCATCGCCTGCACCGCGTGCCGGCAGCCGAGGAGCACGCCGACGAGGTTGGTGCGGACGATCGACTCGACCTCCTCGAGAGCCATCTCGTCGAGGCGCCCGTAGCCCTCCCGGGCAGCGTTGTTGACGACGACGTCGATCCCGCCCAGGAAAGCGCGCGCCGCGCCGAAGAAGGCGCCCTGGGAGGCGTCGTCGCCGACGTCCACCGCGCCCGTGCCGAGCCGGCGGCCCGCGTGCTCCGACGCGAAGCGCTGCTGCAGCGCGAGGAGCGCCTCCTCGCCCCGCGCGCCGGCGAACACCCGATGTCCCTCCTGCAGCGCGCGCGCCACGATGGCCCGCCCGATCCCGCGCGAGCCGCCGAGCACGACGATGGCGAGGGCGCGCTCAGGCACGCGCGACCCGCGCCAGCAGATCTCGTCCCAGGCTGCGCACGAGGAGCTGTTCGTTGCTCACGAGGTGCTGCTGGTTGAGCCACGGCGCCGCGCACGCGAAGCAGCCATGATCGTGCAGGTGCTCCCACGCGGCCCGGAAGCCGACCTCCAGCACGTTCTTCGCGGGGAAGTCCGAGAGCCGCTGGTTGCACGGGTACATGCGTCCATCTCCGTCGATGAACGCATAGTACCGGCCCGCGCTGCACGGGAGGTACGGGAAGCTCGCCCGCCGCGCCTCCTCGGTGACGCGGTCCTCGCCGTGGTGCTCCCACCAGCGCGCCATGTTCTCCCAGACGCGCTCGCGGAAGACAAGGGGCGCCCCCTCGCGCTTGAGGGCGAGCAGGGCGTCGGCCAGGACCTGGCGCTCGCCCGAGTCGAGGGAGTTGTCGCCGTGGATGCGCAGCTGACGGTCCGACTGCGGGGCGTAGCTCATCACGACCTCGAGCCGCGCGTCGAAGCGGGCCGCGAGGTCGAGGAGCCAGGGCACCTGATCCTTGTTCCGGCGGTTCAGCACCGCCTTCACGATGCGCGGGATGCCGCGCGCCTGGCATACCTCCAGCGCCCCCACGGAGACGGCGAAGGTCCCCTCGCCGCGATTCAGATCGTTGATAGGCGCCGGCCCGTCGACGCTCACGACGATCGAGCTCAGATGCACGAGCTCGTCCACGCGCTCCTTGACGCGGAATCCGCTCGTGACCATCCCCACCGAGATCCCTCGGCCCACCGCCCGCTCGACGACCCGGCCGATCGATTTGTGCAGCATCGGCTCGCCGCCCGTGAGTGTCATGACAGCAGTCCCGAGCGCCGCCGCATCGTCCACAATGGCGCACAGCTGCTCATAGTTAAACTGCCCGATGCTGTCCCGCCGGTGGTGGTAGTCTCCGTAGCAGTACTCGCAGCTCAGGTGGCATCGATTGGTCACGGAAACGTCCACCCAGACGGGACGCGCTTCACGGGCGAGCTTGGCGCGAACGAGTGAGCCCAGGTACCGAGGAGAGCGGTGCACGCCCGGCACTATAGAGAACTGGCCCCCGGATGTCATCCACTCTTTATAAACACATTTTCTTATGGTAAGGGTTGGACGGTTCAAGACGTTCCGGAGCTCTCACCGAGCGGCCGTCAAGGAGGCATTTTTGCGATGAGCGCGAGCAAGCGAATCCTGGTCACTGGCGGGGCAGGTTTCCTCGGGTCGCACCTCTGCGCTCGGCTGCTGGCCGAGGGCAACACTGTGATCTGTGTCGACAGCATGGTGACAGGGCGCGAGGAGAACCTCGCGCCGCTGATCAAGAACCCGCGGTTCCAGTGGCATCGCTGCGACGTCAGCGAGCCGTTCCATTTCGAGGTCGACCAGATCTACAACATGGCCTGCGCGGCCTCGCCGCCGAAGTACCGGGCCGATCCGGTGCACACGCTCAACACGGTCGTCTTCGGCGCGATCAACGTCCTCCGGCTCGCGGAGAAGCTGGGAGCCCGCGTCCTGCAGGCCTCCACGTCCGAGGTCTATGGTGACGCGCTGGTCCACCCTCAGCACGAGGATTACTGGGGGAACGTCAACCCGATCGGGCCGCGGGCCTGTTACGACGAGAGCAAGCGGGTGGCGGAGACCTACTTCTGGGAGTACCGCCAGACCCGGAACGTCGATACCGTCATTGTCCGCATCTTCAACACCTACGGGCCGAACATGGCCCGGGACGACGGCCGGGTCATCGCCAACTTCGTGGTCAAGGCGCTGCGCGGCGAGGCGCTGGAGCTGTACGGCGGCGGCGATCGCACGCGCTCGTTCTGCTTCGTGAGCGACCTGATCGAGGGGCTGGTTCGCGTGATGAACGCCGGGGACCTCACCGGGCCCGTCAACCTCGGGAATCCGGCCGAGACGACGATGACGGCGCTCGCCGAGCTGATCATCCGCAAGACCGGCGGGCGCGCGAAGCTGACGACGGGCGCCGCCGTGATCGACGACCCCCACCGGCGCAGGCCCGATATTTCCCGGGTCAGCGAGCTCCTCGGCTGGCGTCCGGTCGTGGATCTCGAGTCGGGCCTCGACCGCACGATCGACTGGTTCCGCCCGCGCGTCTGACGCGTCGGCCCGGGCGGGCGAGGCCTGTCGAGGCGCTCGCCCGCCACCCCCTCTATCGATGGGTCCGCGCTCCGGCCGCTCCCGCTCAGCCGCCCTTCGAGGGGAGGCGACCGGAGGTGGCCATGACGCGCCCGCCGCGGCCGGCGCGGACGTCCGCCAGGATCCGATCGCATTGCGCCGTGATCCGCCGCTCGAGCGCGC
>JAICEP010000233.1 GCA_025924095.1 Sorangium sp. | reverse complement strand
GTACTCTTCTTCCTGATCGGGCACAGCCCCGACGGCTTCAGGGGCTTCCAGAAGCTCGCGACCACGGTGCTCGTGATGGGCCTCTTCGTCGCGGGCGTCGCGGTGCACCAGGGGTTCTCATCGTTTCAGTGCCTCGCGATGACGCAGACCATCGGCGGCTCGCGCGGAGAGGCCGGCATCCCCGACGGCCGGCCCTGCGAGAAGCGCTTGGACTGCCGCGAGTCGCCGGGCGCCGATCCCGAGGCCGAGTACCTGTGCGAGCGCGTCGGCCTCTTCAAGACGTCGACGATCAACGGCCGCGTGCGCTGGCGCGGCGTGCTCCAGGATCCGAACGAGCTCGCGCTCACGTCGGGCATCGTGCTGCCGTTCAGCTTCGCCCTGTTCGAGCAGAAGCGCTCGTTCATGCGAGCGCTCCTGGTCCTCGCCTCGCTGCTCGTGATCGCGACCGCGATCATCCTCACGCAGTCGCGGGGCGGCCAGCTCGTCTTCGCGACGGTGCTGGGCGTCTACTTCGTCAAGAAGTACGGCCTCCGCGGCGCGGTCTTCGGCGCGGTCTTCGCGGCGCCGCTCATGCTCCTCGGCGGCCGCGGCGGCGGCGAGGCGGACGAGTCGGCGAACGAGCGCACGGAGATCCTCTCCGAGGGCCTCCTGATCTACCGGATGTTCCCGCTGATCGGCGCGGGCTACCGCCAGTTCACGGAGCACCACTGGCTCACGGCGCACAACGCGTACCTGCTCGCGCTCTCGGAGCTCGGCCCGCTCGGGATGTTCGCGTGGACGGCGATGATCTATCTCACGCTGAAGATCTCGCTTGTCGCGCTCAAGCGGTACGAGCACGGCGCCCAGTTCGCGATGATCCGCGCCTGGTCCATGGCGATCATGGCCGGGTTCTGCGGGATGATGGTCGGGATCTTCTTCCTCTCCTTCACCTACCACTACGTGCTCTGGATCTACTTCGGCCTCGCCGGCGCGCTGTATTGCGCCATCAGGAGCGTCGACCCGAACTTCTCGATCCGGCTCGAGAAGCGCGACGTGTACCGGCTCATCCTGGCCGACGTCGTCGTGATGCTCGTGATCGTCGTGCTCAGCAGGAGGGGCTAGCTCCGTGCGCCCGAAATCCCGCCGGGGATCGCTGGTGCGCAGAGCTGGGGCGCCCCCCACGCGGGCGCCGGGGTGCGGGGCGCGCGGCGCCTGCTCAGCGCCCGAGGCCGAGGACCATCACGAGCGGCGTCTTCAGGATGATCGAGAGCTCCATCTGCAGGAACGTCGAGAGCTTCTCGAGCGAGGCGGCGTACGCGAGATCGAAGAGCAGCTTCATCCGCATGTCGTCGGCCTCGGCCCCTTCCGCCTCCTCGAGGCCGAACGGGTTCGTCAGCGTCGCCTCGAAGGCGGCGACCTCGCTCTCCGCCGGGGCGCGGCCGGTGTAGCCCAGCGACACCTGCGCGAGCCCCGTGATGCCCGGCTTGATGTCGCGCATCCGCTCCTCGAAGAAGGGAATGGCGAGCGCCAGGTTGACAAGCAGCTCCGGCCGCTCGGGGCGCGGCCCCACGATGCTCATGTCGCCCATGAGCACGCTCCAGAACTGCGGGATCTCGTCGAGGCGCGTCTTGCGCAGGAAGCGGCCGACGCGCGTGATGCGCGGGTCGTCCTGCTGGGCGAGCACGGGCCCGGTCATCTTCTCGGCATCCACGCGCATGGAACGGAACTTGCGCATATGGAATTCGACGAACCGCGGGTAGCAGACGCCGTCCCGCACTTCCGTGCCGATGAGCATCCCGGCGCGGCGCTGCAAATAGAAGATCGGCCCGGGCGACTCGAGATAGATGGCCGCGCCGATGAAGGGGTAGAGCGGGAGGGTCAGCGTGAGACCCACGAGCGAGCCCGCGAGGTCGATCGCACGTTTCGCTACACGAACGCCAGGTGTCACTGTTTACCTTGTGGCTCCCATAGTCGAGAACGTGGTAGGGTACAAGCTCGGATGGAGGTTTGGGCGTGATCCGACTCCGCGTACCAGGTTCGTTGACCTATCGCCACCTCGCCCTCCGCGTGGTGGCGGCCGCATGCAAGATGGCCACGCCTGGGAGGGTCGAAGGCGGATCGCCCGGCATGACCCAGGAGGAGTTCGAGGACCAGACGGTCTCGGCGTTCGGCGAGGCGTTCAACAACATCGCCATTCACGGATACCGCGATGGGCCGCCGGGCGACGTCGACATCGAGATCGAGTCCGACGCGGACGGCATCATCATCCGCTTGATGGACACGGGTTGCAGCTTCGATCCCGCGGCCATCGACAACCCTCCCATCGACGACCTTCCCGAGTCCGGGATGGGGCTCTTCATCATCAAGTCATTCATGGATGAGGTCGATTACTGTCCTGGCAGCCCGAATGTCCTCCGCCTGGTGAAGCGGCGGGAGGGCAGCTCATGCATCGCCGGCGACGACAGTGAAGGCAGCAGCGAACAAGAGCATTCCGATGCCGATTTCGCCGGGGCGACGGGGCATCGGACGAGCAGTTTTCGAATGCGGAGCGTCTCCCGCTTGGGCGCAGCCCGCGCCGCAGGGGGAATCAAAATCCAATGAGCTATACGCGGACCGATAACGGCAGTGAGACGGTTGTGCAGTTCGAGGGGACCCTCGACGCGGTGACCGCACCGGAGTTCAGGACGTTGGTGGACGAGCTGGTGGCCGAGAGCCGGCAGAACATCACGCTCGAGCTCTCGTCGCTCCGGCTGATCGACAGCTCCGGCGTCGGCGTCATCGTCTCGCTGTTCAAGCGGGTACGAGCCAACGGCGGCCAGGTGCGCATCGTGGGGCTCCGGGATCAGCCGCGCGCCATCTTCCGCCTGCTGCGCCTCGATCGGGTGTTCCCCACGTGACGCTCGGGGGCGGCGCGCGCGCCGCCGGCCCGGCGATAGCGTCCGCGGCGGCGCGCCGCGACGGGAGCGCCGGGAGCGCCGCTGCGACCGGGGCCGTGACCACGCCGCTCCCTGCGTGCGCCGGGGGCGTGATGGGCGTGAGCTAGCACGCGGTGAGCACAGGCCGCGTGCAACAAGCTGGCGCCCGGGCGTCGCACGTCTACCATAGGCAGCCGTCTGCCGGACTGGGGTGCGCGTTCTCCGGGTCGGGCGGAGCAAGGGCAACGCAACCTTCAAGGAGCGCGGAATATGGACAAAGAAGATGAACCAGCAGACCTCCGGGCCTAACCCGCCCCAGGAGGCGCTCGGGGCGCTTCCCGTCGATGCAACGGCGCGACCTGGGGGCCCGCAGCCGCCCAGCATCAGCGCGATGATCAACCGGACCCTTGCGCACTGGTACGTGGCGGTGCTCGTGGCGCTCGCGGGGATCGGGTTCACGGTGCTCGTCGTGCAGTCGAGGAAGCCCGCGTACCGCTCCGAGACGGTGATCTTCTACCGGGAGGGCGTGAAGGCGACGTACCTCGGGCCGGACGGGCCCGACCCGCTCCGCACCCTCTCCGCGCGGCTGAAGGAGACGCTGCTCGCGCGCTCCAACCTCGAGAAGGTCGTGACCGAGTTCAGCCTCTTCCCCGAGGTCCTCGAGAAGCGGGGCATGGTCGACGCGGTCGACCGGCTCCGCCTCAAGATCACCTTCAAGGCCCGCTCGACCGACACCTTCGCGATCTCTGCCGAAGGCGAGACCCGCGAGCAGGCGCAGGAGGTGACGCAGCGGCTCGCCGACATCCTCGTCGAGGAGACGACGCGCATGCGCAGGTCGCAGGCGAAGCTGACGAACGAGTTCCTCGACGCCGAGCTGAAGCGCGCCGAGCAGGACGTCGAGAAGGCCGAGACCGAGCTCGCCGCGTTCCTGGCCGAGCACCCCGAGTTCGCCGCCGAGCAGAACACGGCCGGCGGCGCGCAAGGCGGCGCCGCCATCCGCGAGCGGGAGCGCCGCTCCACCACCACCGACCCGACGCTGGAGGCCCTCGAGCGGCAGGTGCCCCGCCTGCGCAGCCGGCTCACCGGCAAGCCGGAGCAGGTGGCGCCGAGCGCCACGGGGGTGCCCTCCCCCGCGCTCGTCCGGCAGAGGGATCAGGCGGAGCAAGAGCTCGCGACCGCGCGGCGGGATCTGGGCGACAAGCAGTCCCGCTTCACCGAGCAGCACCCCGATGTCCGGGCCGCGGCCACCCGCGTGAGCAACGCCGAGGCGGCGCTGCGGCGCGCCGAGGCGGCGCTCCTCCTGCCTCCCGCGCCGGAGCCCGTGATGGAGGTCCCCGCGACCGACGAGGCCGAGAAGGCGAAGATCAGGGCCCAGCTCGCCAAGATCGAGCGGGAGATCGCGGCGCGCAGGGGCGCGAAGATAGGGACCGCGGCCGACGCGAGCGAGACGGCGAAGGCGATCATCAACACCGAGACCGACTGGTCGCGGCTCAGCCGCGAGAAGGTGCGGGCGCAGCAGCGGCTCGCCGACCTCGAGGGCAAGTCGTTCCGCGCGGAGATGGCCGCGAGCTCGGAGCAGGGCGGCTACTCGGCGCAGATCGAGGTGCTCGATCCGGCGTACAGGCCGAGCGCTCCCTCGAGCCCGTCGCGGCTGATCCTCGCCGTCGCGGGGCTCTTCGCGTCCGTTGCGGCCGGGATCGCCGCCGCAGCAGCGCGTGGCATCGTGCTCGACGATCGGGTTTACGACATGGAAGATATCGATCGAATGGCGCTCGCTCCGGTGCTCGTCGTCGTGCCCGCCGCCGCGCGCGGGTCCCGAGGGCGCCGTGGCTGAAGCAGGCGGAGCTGAGCCGGGAAAGCCGCCGCCGGTCGCCTCCCTGGAGCGGGCGCTCGATCAGGTCTGCGACTTCCTGAGTCGCGCGGAGCAGACCGCGCGGGTCCGCGCGCTCGTCATCGAGGCGCGCCGGCTCCGCAACGTGGTCGGCAACTGGCGGTCGATCGCGCCGGATCCGGACGTGCGCGAGGAGATGATCGCCCGCGTCCTGCGCCTCGCGAACGACGCCGAGGACGTGGTCGCGGCGGAGCGCCCGAGCTCCAGCCACGAGGACCAGAGCGCCGCGTTCGACTCGCCGACCATCCGCCAGGACCTGCCGCACATGGGCCACCAGCCCCCGCACGGGATGGGGCTGCGCCTCGGCGCCGCGCCGATGCCGGGGGGCCATCCCGGCATGCAGGCGCCGATCAAGGGGCCGCCGCAGGCCGCGGCGATGTTCCTGGCGGGGCTGTCCGGGGAGCACGGCGATCCGCGCGGCGCGCCCCAGGGCCACCCGGCGATGCACGGCGCGCCTGCGCCGGCGCTGCCGCCCGGCCCCGAGCGGCACTTCGCGGGCCCGGTGGTGACGCGCGTCGTGGACCTGAGCGCCACGCTGAGCAGCCCCGGGCTCGTCTCCAGCGGCCCGGGGGCGGCGAGCTCGCCGGCGCTGCCGGGGCCGATCGATCGGGTCATGGCGCCGCCGGCGCGCGACGCGGGCGTCCGCCACGCGGCCGGGCCTCCTGCGGGCACGCCGCCGCTGGAGCGCGCGTTCAGCGCGACCTTCCGCTCGCCGCCGTCGCTCGTCTTCGATCGCGTGGTGCCGCGCGAGGTGACGGCGCGCGAGGTGACGGTGCGCGAGGTGCCGCCGCCGCCACGGCAACAGCAACAGCAGCCGCCGCCGCACGAGAGGCCGCTGGAGCGCTCGGGCACCGCCGCGTTCTCCTCGCCGCCGTCGCTCATGTTCAACCGCGTTGTGTCGACCCCGGCGCAACAGGCCGTGGACGCGAAGCTGCAGTCGCTGGACCCGACGTTCGAGGAGCCGCCGTCGCTGCACATCGAGCACATGCGCTCGCTGCCCGGCGCGCCGGAGAGCGCCGGGCTGCTCCCGGCGGAGTCCCTGGGCGGCCCGGGCGAGGTCACCGTCCGCCCGCTGCCGCTGCCGGACGCCGTGGATGCGAACATCGTGATGATCCACGCGCCGTACTCGCCCCAGGCCGACGCCTACCGGACGCTCCGGCGCAAGCTGCCGTCGGGCTCCGGGACCACGATCGCCGTGACGAGCGCCGGGCCGGGCGAGGGCAAGACGTCGTGCGCCATCAACCTCGCGCTCGCCCTCCGCGAGACCGTCCGCGGGAAGATCCTCCTCATCGAGGCGAACATCCGCAAGCCCGGCATCGCGAAGGCGCTGCGGTTCGAGCCCCCGAGCTGTTTCACGGAGCAGCTCCAGCGGCACGCCTCCGACCGGTTCGCCCCCTGGGTCGTCGTCGACCAGGCGGCGCCGGCGCCCGCCGTGGCGCCCGGCGACGACGGCATCGATCTGTCGGACCGGAACGCGGCGCCGATGGGCGGCAGGTCGCCCGACCCGAGGCTCTCCGTCCAGACGCCCGTCCACATCCTGGCCGTCGATCCACGCACCGAGCGGCCGCCGATCCTCGACTCGGTGGCGTTCTCGACCGCGATCGAGAGCCTCAAGCGCGCGGGCTACTCGTACATCGTCATCGACACGCCGCCCGTGCTCGGCAGCATGGACATGAACGTGATCGGCGACTCGGTGGACGGCGTGCTCCTGACGTCGCTGGTCAAGAAGTCGACCCGCAAGGCGATCCGCCAGGCCATCGACCAGCTCCGGCCGGCGCCCATCCTCGGTGTCGTCCTGCTCGACGCCTGAGCGCTCGGCGCGCGGCCGGCGACTTCCCTGCCCGAAAGGTCGAGGAGGCGTAGCCGCGCGCCGGCTCAATTGTTACCTTGCGACCCTCATGCGCTCCGGACGAGGTATTGCGGTCGCGGCCTTCGGCTGCGCGATCCTCACCCACGACGACGCCCGAGCGCAGGACGCCTATCTCCAGGGCGTCTTCACCGGGTCGATCGGCATCACCGACAACGTGAGCTCGGCGGCGGAGCCTCCGGCCGGGCCCGGCCCCGACGCCGACGGCTTCGGGACCGCGAGCCCCGGCCTGATCTTCACCTACACGACGCCGCGGACCGCGCAGACGCTGTCCTACACGTTCTCGACGAGCTTCTTCTTCCTGCACTCGGAGGCGAGCTCGTACTCGAACATGGCCCTGTGGTCCGGCCGCTTCGTCACGTCGCCGAGGACGTCGCTGACGCTCGGCGCGGCCGGGTCGCAGGGCCAGCTCAACACCTTCCAGCTGGAGCAGGCGCCGGGGACCACGACGATCCAGGGCACCGCGGGCGGGACGACGAATTTCGTGCAGGCGTCGTTCAACGAGGGGTTCTCGTTCCAGGCCTCGCCGGTCTGGGCGCTCGGGCAGGCGGCGACGTTCCTCGTCTACACCCCGCTCCAGGATCGCCCGCAGCGCACGTACAGCGCGGCGAACACGCTGAGCGCGCAGCGCATCTTCCGCCACGACACCGCGGCCCTCGCGCTCTCGGTCGGCTACACCCATTTCGACAACATCCCGGTGACCGACACCGATCCGGCGACCGAGGACACGACCACGGCGCGCGACCAGCTCCTGACCACGCTCGTGGCGAGCTGGCAGCACGACCTCGGCCGCCGCTTCTCGAGCCAGCTCGACCTCGGCGGGGTCGTCGCGACGGACCTGACCGGCGGCGCCGACTCGCTCGTGCGGCCCGCGGGGCTCGCGGCGCTGCGCTACACGCACGATCGGGGCGAGGCCGAGCTCGCGTACGCCTACTCGGCCACGCCCAACGTCTTCCTGCAGCAGATCCAGCTCTCGCATCAGCTGACGCTCCGCGCCGCCGCGCCCCTCCGCCCTGCCTGGCACCTGTCGGTCGAGGGCTCGGCCGGCGGTCAGCTCGCGCAACCTCTCGAGGCGAACGCGGCCGGGGAGCTCGAGACGGGGCCGACCACGATCGCCGTGCTCACCGACGTCGCGCTGCTCTGGAGCCCTCCCCTCGTCATCCCCGACTTCGCGCTCGCGCTCCGGTACCAGCACACGAACCAGCGCACCGCGGCGAGGACGGCGGAGCTCCCCGACACGCGCATCGTCCGGAACGCGCTCCTCCTGTCCGTGTCGGGCGCGTTCCCGCGGCGGATGGAGCCGGGCTCGCGCATCTCGATGACCCAGCCCTTCGGCTCGGCGGGCCCCGTGGGCGCGCCGCGCCGGGAGCCGACGCCGATCGAGCCGACCGAGGGCGCGGAGCCGTCGTCCGCCGGCGACGCCGCGCCCTGAGCGCGAGGGCGCTCAGGTGCGCCGCGCGAGGAGGAAGGCCCTGTCGTCCTCGGGCAGCTGATCGCCGCGGAACTCCTCGAGCATGTGCGTGAGCTTGTCGGCGATCGACGCGACCGGGCGGCCGGCGTTCGTGGCGCACAGCTTGGCGAAGCCGGTGCCGAGCGCGTGCAGGCCGAGCATCTGCTTGGACGAGTTGCGCAGCTCGGTGAGCCCGTCGGTGTACATCGCGAGCACCTCGCCCGGCGCGAGCACGCTCTGGTGCGCCTCCATGGGCACAAGGCCGATCCCGAGCGCCGGGTTGACGGCCGCCTGGAGGTGGCGCAGGCCGCCCTCCGCGGTCGCCACGAGCGCCGGCGGGTGCCCTGCGTTGACGCATTCCATGCGCCCCGTCGCCGGGTCGAGCGCGACGGCCACCATCGTCACGAACGACTGCTCGGGCAGGTACTCGCAGAGGTAGGCGTTCAGCCGGTCCATCATGCCCGTGATCCCGCGGCCGGCGTCGACCGTCGCCCGCACCATCGTGTGCACGCTCGACCCGATGAGCGCGGCCTGGAGCCCCTTGCCGCAGACGTCCGCCACCGCGAGCATCATGCGGCCGTCCGGCATCGGGACGATGTCCACGTAGTCGCCGCCGACCCACCGGCACGGCTCGAAGCCGAGCGCCACGTCCAGCGCCTTGAACTCCAGCCGCTTCGGCACGAACGTCCGCTGGATCTGGTGCGCCATCTCGAGCTCGCGCTCGATCGCCGCGTGCGCCTGCGCGTGGCGCCGCGCCTCCCACGCCGACTCGGCCTGCTGATAGACCTCCGACGCGAGCGCGATGAGCCCGAGCCACTCGACGCTGCCGAAGTCGGGCGGCAGGGTCACGTAGAGCAGGTTCATCAGCTGCTCCTCGACGCGCAGCGGACAGGCGACGACCCAGAGCGCCATGACGTCGCGCGACATCGTGAGCTCGACCGTGGCGCTGTCGCTCACCAGGTTGCCGGCGAGCACCGGCTCGCGCGTGTCCTGCACGGCCGCGAGCACGCGGCGCGAGATGTACGGCGGGGCGACGGAGTCCTCGCGCCGGAGCGACTGGAACGGGCGGTGCGGCCCGGACAGGATCGTCAGCGCGCCGTTCTGCCGGAGCCGCAGCGCGAGCGCCATGCTGCCGTGGAAGTCCTCCCGGACCATCAGCTGGCAGAGCGCGTCGAACCGATCCGTGGCGTCCTCGATGCTGAGGAGCCGCCGCGACAGGTCCATCAGGGTGAACAGGTGCTTCGCCGCGATCCGCGGCGGGTCGAGCTCGCCGAGCTTGCGGATCGCGGTCGGTTTGTCCTCCTCGAAATGGAGCCCGCCCGGCTCGATCGGCACGCGGGGGGCGCGCGCCGTGAGCTGGAACTCGAGGACGTAGTCGCCGATCCCGATGCGATCCCCTGGCTTCAGCACCTTCTCGTTGACCCGCTCGTCGTTGACGAGCGTGCCGTTGGTGCTGCCGAGATCGCGGATCCACCACCGGCCGAACGGATCGCAGAAGAGCTCCGCGTGGCGCCGGGAGACCGTGTAGTGGTCGAGCGTGAGCTGCACGCCCGGCGCCCTGCCGATGACGATGTGAGACTCCGTCAGCGGCCGCCGGGTCCCCGGGAGATCGCCGAGCCGGATCTCCAGGTGGCCCTTCCAATCCGAGCTCGATGGCGCAGGGCCCAGGCTGTCATCTGCAGGCGACATCGTTCGACCTGGCCCGACCATGGGCGGCGGCGTGGACATGGACCGTCCTCGATGGGTACCGAACCGGCGCCCTGACATCAAGGGGATGCTCGCGATTTCGCGAGCGCGGCGAGATCCGCATCGGTGAGGCCGTGAGTGAGCGGCCCCGCGCCGCGAGCGGCCCCGCGCCGCGAGCGGCCCCGCGCCGCGAGCGGCCCCGCGCCGCGCCGCCCACAGCGCGGGCGTCGAGCGACACATCGCGGTGCGGGAGCGCGAGCGAGGCGATGGCGCCGCCGAGGGGTGCCCGGTCACCAAGCCCGCCGCGCTCTGCTGCGGCGCGCGCGGGCAGG
>JAICEP010000232.1 GCA_025924095.1 Sorangium sp. | reverse complement strand
TCCGCGTGCGCGCGGGCGGCGCGCCCTCGGCGCTGCTGCCGTTCGACCACGACGTCACGATCGCCGCCGCGGCCGAGCTGCCGGGCGGCGACCTGCTCGCCTTCGACGCCGGCAAGCGGACCCTCCTCCTTGTCACGCGGCGGGCCACCCTCCCGGTCGCCGGGGTCGCGCCTGTCCCCGATGTCGCGGGCGCCCGGCTCACCCTCGGCCGGCGGCTCGACGCCCCCGGCCTTGTGCTCGTCGGCTACTCCGTCGCCTCGGGGGAGGTGGTCGCCGGGCCGCTCGACGTCGCCCGGGGTCAGGTCGGCCCCCTCGAGCCGCTCGGATCCCTCGCGTCGCTCGCCGAGATCGGCGCCGGCGACTGCGGCGGCGCTCGGCCGTCCCACCGGTTCATCGCCGAGCTGCCCGTCACGCTCCGGGTGGCGTCGAGGAGCGGGACCCCGCTGCTCGAGGAGGACGCCCCCGGGGCCGCGCTGCTCGCCGGCGGCGGCGGCGCCCTGTGCGTCGAGGCGATCGAGCTCCGCGCCGCTGCCCGGGGCGCGCAGGACCTCGGCGCGGTGTTCGGCCCCGGCGGGGCCGCGGCCCTCCGCGGCGGCGGCGCGCGGCTCCGCTGCGAGCTCCTGCCGGACCGGCCCTGACGCGCGGCGCGTTCCCGGAAACTCCGCCCCGGCGGACCACCGTGCTAGGGTCGGCCCATGCCCGCCCTTCGATCTTTGGCCTTGCCGATGGCGGTGGCCGCGTCGATGCTCGGCCCGCTGACCGCTTGCTCCGAGCGGCCTACGAGCTTTCCCGATCGCGACGGCGTCATCGCCGCCCAGGCCGAGTGGTGCGCCGCGCTCGCCAAGCTCCAGCGCGCCGGCGCGTCCTGGGAGCACCTCACCGCGTGCAAGGCTGCCTACCCGACCTCCTCGCCCACCTCTCTCCGTGCGATGACGAGCTGCTTCTCGCGGCGGATGGAGGCCTCCACCGAGAGCTCGCCTGACCGGAGCCAGATCATCGTCGAGTGCAACGACGAGGTGGCCGTCAAGATCAACCCGGACGAGCCGACGGCGACGCCCGTCATCGACTCCCGCTGCGCGCGCATGGCCCGCTGCGAGAAGATCCCCGTCGCAGACTGCAAGGCCGCGTTCAGCAGGCACGAGGCGGCCCAGCGCGCGATGTTCACCACGATCTACAACGGCGCCGGCCGCTACGAGATCATCGACTGCCTCGACAACGCGAGCTGCACCGACAACGAGGAGGCGGGCCGCCAGGCCTGTTACAAGCCCCCCTCCGACGAGCTGCTCTGGTTCCCGGACTGAGCCCGCGCTCCCGGCGGACGCCGGGGGCGCCAGCGGACCGCACCCGCGGCCGCGGAGTGCCCGCGCCGCCGGTCCCTCGTCCGCGCCGCCGGCCTCCTTGTCCGCGCCATCGGCCCTCTCGTCCGCGCCTCGTTTCCAAGAAATCCCTGGTAGCGTGCTGCGCATGCGAACCGCCCGACCTCGAACCGGTCACCTCTCTCAGCCCGGCGCGCGACGTCAGCGCGCCGAGCGTTCTCACGCCCGCCCCGCCCACGCCCGCTCCGGAGCGGCGCGCCGCCTCGCCGGAGGCGGCCGCGGGCTCCTGCTCGCGCGCGTCGTCGCGGCCGCGCTCGCCCTGATCGGGGCGTGGCTGCCCGCGACCGCGGCGCACGCGGCGGGCACCGTCACCATCGCCGATCGCGCGCCCAAGGAGGACGGCGGCCGCTGGAAGCTCAAGATGACGATCAACTACGGAGGGACGCCGCACCTCTCGCACATCCCGATGCTGTTCTCGTTCACGCCGACGATGCACTACGAGCGAGCGCTCACCGACCAGTCGCCCGAGAAGCCGATCCTGAACCGCATCCCGCTCCAGAACCAGCAGTCGATCAACGAGAGCATGGACGTCGGCTTCTCCGACGGCAGCGGCAAGGTCTTCAAGATCACCAAGTTCGACTTCGTCCTCCGGCGCGATCGCGGCTTCGAGGCCGGCGAGTACGACCTCGTGATCAAGCGCGCGAGCGACGGCGTGCAGATGGGGCAGAAGCAGAAGATCACCCTGAAGGGCGACAACGAGATCATGGATCGCCGCGCGATCGTCTTCACCGGCGAGAAGAAGAAGAAGACGGACGACAAGGCGGCCGGCGCCGAGACCGAGAAGAGCGACGAGGCCGAGAAGGAGCCCGCGTCCGACGCCGAGCCCGCGTCCGATCCCGCGGAGGCGGAGGCGCCCTCCGACGCCGAGCTCCCGCCCGACGAGGCGCCGCCCCCGGTCTCGCCGAAGCAGGGCGGCTGCGGCTGCCGGCTCTCGCCCGAGGAGGCCGCGACGCCCCTCGCCTTGCCGCTCGTCGCCCTGGGCGCGGCGGGCGCGCTCGCTCGAAGGCGCCGCGCGCGCCGCGGCTAGCGTCGCACGCCGCGGCCGGGCGCACGCCGCGATCTGTCGCAGCGCGCGCCGATCGCCCGCGCCCGCAGCCCGGGCGGACGGGTCTCTGCGAGACAGCCTCTGCGCTGGACGGCGCGCGTGGCCTCGGCCCGCGGCGCCCGCACCTCGTGATCTCCCTTGCAGGGACCACCCGAGCCCGCAGACAATCCCTCTGCCGACGCCGACTGCCCGCGACTCCCTCGCGGGCCCGCCGTCGCCAATCCAATCGATGAGCTCCCTAGTCCCTGCCCACCAGCACCCCCTGCTGTACGCGGTCTTCGTGCGCGTCTGGCTCCATGAGCTCTCGCGCGCCGCCAAGGCCAGGGTGACGCTCGCCAGCGTGCCCGACGCGGCGCTCGACCGGCTCGCCGCGCTCGGCGTCGACTACGTGTACCTGATGGGCGTCTGGACGCTCGGCCAGGAGGGCCCGCGCCTCTCGCTCGCGCACCCCGACCTGCGCGCCGAGTACGACCGCGTGCTGCCGGACTGGACCGAGGCCGACGTGGCCGGCTCCCCGTTCGCCGTCGCGCGGTACGAGGTGAGCCCCGCGTTCGGCGGCGACGCCGCGCTCGCGGATCTGCGCCGGCGCCTCGCGGCGCGCGGCATCGGGATCCTCCTTGACTTCGTCCCCAACCACGTCGCGCGCGACCACCACTGGGTCAAGGAGAAGCCCGAGTGCTTCATCGTCGGCGACGACGGCGCCCCGCTCAGCGGGCGTGACCCCTACATCCCGCCGTGGCCCGACACCGCCCAGCTCGACTACCGCCTCGCGGCGACGCGCGCCGCCTCCACCGAGGCGCTCCGCAGCGTCGCGTCGCGCTGCGACGGCGTCCGCTGCGACATGGCCATGCTGGTGATCGACGACATCTTCCGGCACACGTGGGCCAAGCGGCCGCCCGCGGCGCGAAAGGCCGAGGCCACCGGCGAGTTCTGGGCGGAGGCCATCGACGCTGTCCGCCGCGACCACCCGAGCTTCGTCTTCATCGCCGAGGCGTTCTGGGATCTCGAGTGGCGGCTGCAGATGCTCGGGTTCGACTACACCTTCGACAAGAGCCTTTACGATCGGCTGAGCCACGCCTCCGCGTCCTCGGTCCGCGGCCACCTCGCGGCCACGCCGGACTACCAGCGGCGGAGCGTCCGCTTCATCGAGCACCACGACGAGCCGCGCATCGCGGCCGTGCTCCCGCCGGACCGGCGCCGGGCCGCGGAGTTCATCGCCGCGACGGTGCCCGGCATGCGGTTCATCCACCACGGCCAGCTCGAGGGGCGCACGGTGCGCGCCTCGCTGCACCTCGCCCGCGCCCCCGAGGAGCCGGTCGATCAGGCGTGCCTCGCCTTCCACGAGCGGCTCCTCGCCGCGGTGCGTCGTCCCATCCTGCGCACCGGGAGCTTCGCCACGCTCACCCCGCGCGGCCCGGGCGCCGACGCGTTCGTCGCCTACCGGTGGGAGCCGCTCCCGGCCTGCGGCGCGCCCCGCAGCGCGGCGCCGCTCGTGGCGGTGGTCAACTTCGCCCCGTCGCGCAGCGGGTGCCGCATCCCGCTCGACATCGCCGGCATCGCGGGCCGCAAGGTCCTGCTCGTCGACCTCATGACCGGCAACGAGCACCCGCGCGACGGCGACGAGCTCGTCGATCTGTCGCGCGGCCTCGGCGTCGAGCTCCCCGCGTACGGCATCCACCTCTTCGAGATCCGGCGCTGAGCGGCCGGCGCGCCCGGGTCGGTCCGAGCTCGGAGGTCCTCATGTCGGATGCCGGCGCCGCCGCGCCTTTCCGCCTCATCACCATCCCTTTCAGCCACTACTGCGAGAAGGCGCGGTGGGCGCTCGACCGCGCCGGCGTGCCGTACCGGGAGGACGCCTACCTCCCGCTCGCCCACGCGCTCCCGTCGCTGCGCGCGGGGGGGCGCCGCTCCGTGCCGGTGCTCGTCACGCGGGCGGGTGTGCTCGGCGACTCGACCGACATCCTGCGCTACGCCGACGCGTTCGTCCCGTCGGAGCACGCGCTCTTCCTCGGCGAGCCCGACGCGCGCCGCGCCGAGGTCGAGGCGCTCGAGGAGCGCTTCGACCGCGAGCTCGGCCCCGCCGTCCGCCGCGTCGTGTATTTCCACCTCCTGCCCGACGAGGAGGCTGCGTTCGCCTTGATGAGCGGGTCGTTCCGCTCGCTCGAGGGCGCCGGCGCGGCGCCGCGTTTCTGGCTCGGGCGCGGCGCCTTTCGCGCCTACTTCCCTGTCGCGCGCGCGGTCATGAGGCGCGCGATGCGCATCGACGCTGTCGGCGCCGAGCGCTCGCGGGGCAAGATCCGCGCGGTCTTCGACGCGGTGAACGAGCGCCTGCGCGACGGGCGCCCGTTCCTCGTCGGCGACCGGTTCTCGGCCGCCGATCTCGCGTTCGCCGCGCTCGCCGCGCCGCTGCTCGTGCCCGAGCGCCACCCGGTGCCCCTCCCGCTGCCCGGCGCGCTGCCGTCCGGCCTCCGCGACCTCGCCGAGTCGCTCCGCCACGAGCCGGCCGGCGTGTTCGTCCAGCGCCTGTACCGCGAGCAGCGGCACCGGAAGGCCGGGCTCCCCGCCGGCGGGTGACGCACGGCGCCGCCGCCGCGCTCACCCGCGCGCCGCCGCCGCGCTCACCCGCGCGCTGCCGCCGCGCTCACCCGCGCGCCGCCGCCGCGCTCACCCGCGCGCCGGCACGCTCGCGAGCAGGTCCCGCACCGCCGGCCCTGCCTTCAGCGGCTCGCGGTGCGCCCCGAAGTGCCGCGCGTGATCCCGGACCGCCCCGATCGCCGCCTCGGGGGCGAGGCCGTGCCGGGCGCGCAGCCACGCCGCCAGCACGATGCCCGCGCGGCCCGCGCCGGAGGCGCAGTGCACAACGATCGGCGCGCCGCCGGCCTCCGCGCGCCGGAGCGCGACGAGCGCCTGCTCCAGCGCGTCGGGCGAGGGGATCGCGCCCCCCTCGAGCGGCACGTGCGTCACCCGGAGGAACTCGCGCTGGTAGCGGCTGAGGAGCGGGACCCGGTGGAGCGCCAGCTCTCCCTCGTCGAGCAGGCACAGCACCTCGCGCATGCCGTGCCGCGCCATGAAGCCGAGCCACGCCTCGACGGGGCCGTCGCTCGGATCGGGCTGCTGCGCGGCGCCCGGCGTCGGGGCCACGGACGAGCGGATCCCGGAGGCCGACCACAGCGCCATCCCGAAGCCGGGGCGCTCCGCGCCGTGCACGACCCTGTCGAGCGGCGACGCGGACGCGAAGTTGAAGGGGACCGGCGTCGACTGCTCGCGCTCGCTCCGGTAGAAGAGCTCGAACTCCGCGACGGACGCCTCGAGCTCGGGGTCGTCGATCGAGCCCGGCCGCGCGCGTCGCACCTCGTGGATGGCCTCGGCCGGCGACCGGCCCAGCGACACGAGGCGGCACGCGAGCACCACCCCGGTGCGTCCGATGCCGCCCTCTCCGTGCACGACGATCGGCCGCGGCGCCCGGTCGAGGAACGCCACGGCGCGCAGGAGGTCCACGCTCGGGATGCGCATGAAGTCCGCGAGCGGGCAGTGCAGGTGGACGAGCGAGCCGAGCGCGTGCGGCGGAGGCGCCCGCCGCGAGAGCGACAGCATGCTGCGGAAGCCGAGCTCCGCGAGCTCCTCGACCGCCCGCGGCGCGTGGGGGTACGCCATGCCGGCGAGCTCGCCGGGGATGACGAAGGAGAAATGTTCGAGCTCACTCATGGCCGCCGCCTGGCGCGCACAGGGTCGTGGCCTGCGCCTCGCGGTAGGGGGTCTGCCCGCATCGGCCCTGGAGGTCGCAGCTCGCCCCGTCCCCCGTCGTCTCCTCGCGGACCGACGCGGCAGGGCGCTGCTCCGGGCCGTCGCGCGTGGGTTGCGCGCTGCGTCCTCGGGCGAGCGAGGCGCCGGGCGGGGCGGTGGCGGCGAGGCTGCGGACCGCCGGGAGCGTGGGCCTGGGCGCGAGAGCATTCCTCATGGTGGGTCCGCATTGTAACGGTACTTCACGGCCGCTTGGCAGCCGTCACGGCAACCCCGGTTCGTCCTGGTCGCGGCGGGAGCGGGGAGCCGGTGGTGGCCTGATCTACCCCGCAGTGAATCCCATGAAGGCGGGAAGGCAGGAAGATCATTGATCTTTTCCTCCCGCCTTCCCGCCTTCCTGTTCAAATCCGGCCACCCCCGGGGAGCGGGGCAGGAGCGGCGGGGCCGAGCCGCGACGATCGCACGTCGCTCCTGGTTCCCTCGGCACGGTCCGGCGTGTATGAAGGGCCCGTGGTCCGCTACTCCCCCGCCCGGACGGCGATCCTGCGCCCCCTGATGCTCGTCGCGCTCGGGCTCGGGTCGGCCTGCAGCGGCGCCGCGTCTCCGGCGCCGGCGCTCCCCGGCGGAGAGGCGCCCGCGCCCCTGGCGGCGCCCGCGGCCCCCCGGCCTCAGGCCGCCCCCCCGCAGGAGGCGCCGCCCAGCGTGGCCGAGGCGCAGGCGTTCCTGGCCGGCGTCGACCGGGAGCTGCGCGGGCTGCGGCTCCAGGCCGCGCGCGCGGCGTGGGTCAACCAGACCTTCATCACGGACGACACCGACGCGCTCTCCGCCTCCGCCGAGGAGGCGAGCATGGAGTACCTCAACCGCGCGATGAAGGCGGCGAGGCGCTTCGATGGTCTCGCGCTGCCCGCGGAGCTCGCCCGCCAGCTGACGCTCCTCAAGATCTCGACCACCCTGCCGGCGCCGAGCGACCCGGCCGAGCGCGCGGAGCTGGCCGCGCTCTCGGTCGAGATGACGAGCCTCTACGGCAAGGGCAAGTACTGCCCGGAGGGCAAGCCGGGACGCGCCGCGCCGGCGGGCGCGGCGGCGCCGAAGTGCCTCGCGCTCGACGAGCTCTCCAACGTCCTGAAGACCAGCCGCAAGTGGGACGAGCTGCTCGATGCGTGGGCGGGCTGGCACGCGATCGCCCCGCCGCTCCGCCCGAAGTTCGAGCGCTACGTCGCCCTCGGCAACAAGGGGGCCGCGGAGGTCGGCTTCCCGGACGTCGGCGCGCTCTGGCGGGCCGGGTACGACATGCCCCCCGAGGCGTTCGAGGCCGAGACCGAGCGGCTCTGGGGCAAGCTGAAGCCGCTCTATGACGAGCTGCATTGCTACGTGCGCGCGAGGCTGCGCGCGACCCACGGGAAGGACAGGATCGGCGACAAGGCCCCGATCCCGGCGCACGTGCTCGGCAACATGTGGGCGCAGGAGTGGTCGAACGTCTACGCGCTCATGGAGCCGTACAAGGGCCAGCCCTCGCTCGACGTGACGCGCAAGATCAAGGCGAAGAAGCTCGACGAGAAGCAGATGGTCTCGCTCGGCGAGCGGTTCTTCACCTCGCTCGGCTTCGACCCGCTGCCGGCGACGTTCTGGGAGCGGTCGCTGCTCAAGAAGCCCGTCGATCGCGAGGTCGTCTGTCACGCGAGCGCCTGGGACGTGGGCGACCGGGACGATCTCCGCATCAAGATGTGCATCCAGCCGACCGAGGAGGATCTCATCACGATCCACCACGAGCTCGGGCACGTCTATTACAACCATCAGTATTACAAGCTCCCGATCCTGTTCCAGGCGGGCGCCAACGACGGCTTCCACGAGGGGATCGGGGACACGCTCGCCCTCTCCGTGACGCCGAGCTACCTGAAGACGCTGGGGCTCATCGACAGGGTGCCCGCGGACGACAAGGGGCTCATCAATTTCCTCTTCAAGAAGGCGCTCGACAAGGTCGCGTTCCTGCCGTTCGGCAAGCTCATCGACCAGTGGCGGTGGGACGTCTTCTCGGGCAGGACGAAGCCGGCCGACTACAACAAGGCGTGGTGGGCGCTCCGGCTCAAGTACCAGGGCGTCGCGCCGCCCGTGCCGCGCAGCGAGGCCGACTTCGACCCGGGGGCGAAGTTTCACGTCCCGGCGAACGTCCCGTACACGCGGTATTTCCTCGCGCACATCTATCAGTTCCAGTTCCACCGGGCGCTCTGCAAGGCGGCCGGGCACACGGGGCCGCTCCATGCGTGCTCGATCCACGGCAGCGAGGCCGCTGGCGAGAAGCTGCGCGCCATGCTGTCGCTCGGCGCGAGCCGCCCGTGGCAGGAGGCGATGCAGGCGATGACGGGCGAGACCGGGGCCGATCCGAGCGCGATGCTTGAGTACTTCGAGCCGCTGAGGAGGTGGCTCAAGGAGCAGAACAAGGGTGAAGTCTGTGGGTGGTAATCGAGCGTAGGTGAGCTGTGCGTGTCTTCGTCGCTGTTGATCCAGGAGCTGAGCTCCTCGCCAAGGTCGGAGATCTCCTGCGGGAGATCTCGCCCCGGGCTCCGTCCGCCAAGTGGGTGGAGCCTGCCGGGTTGCATATCACGCTCGCCTTCATGGGCGAGATCGGAGAGGAGCGCCTGCCGCTCGTCATCGCGGCGGCCGGGAGCGTCGCCGCCTTCCACAGGCCGCTGAAGCTGAGCATCGAGAAGGGCGGGGCGTTCGGCACGCGGCGCCGCCCGCGCGTGCTCTGGCTCGGCGTGGGCGGCGCGGTCGCCGCCCTCACCGCGATCCACCGCGACCTGGAGCAGACGCTCTCGATGTCGACGGGCTACGTGCCGGAGGACCGGCCGTTCGCGCCGCACCTCACCCTCGCCCGGTCGCGCGATCCGCGCGGCGATCCGGCGCTCGACTCGTGCGCTCAGGCGGTCGGCAACGTCGACTTCGGCGAGACGCGGATCGAGGAGATCATCGTCTACCAGAGCGAGATGACCCCGAAGGGCGCGCGCTACACGGCGCTCGCGCGCGTGCCGCTGGAGGGGATCGGCGCCCCGGAGCAGGGGCGCTGAGCTTCGCCCGTCGAGGCGACGGCGTCGCTCTCGAGCGCCTCGGCGCGCGCGCTGCGCGGGCGCCGGCACGGGCCTGGGCCGCGCCGCCTCCGCGAGCTCGTCAGCGCTTGCGCGGGGCGGGGACGAGCCCGAGGCGCACCGCCTCCTTGTAGGCGAACGAGCGGCTCAGCCCGAGCAGCCGGCCCGCCGTCGCCGCGTTGCCGCCGGCGGCCCGGAAGGCGCGCGCGAACGCCTCGCGACGCGCCCTCTCCAGCGTCTCGACAAGCGGCACCACCGGCTCCTCCGGCGGCGCGTCCCCGAGCCACAGCGGCGCTCCGGCGGGCTCGACAAGGAGCGCGCCGGGGCGCTCCGGCGCGTCGCCGCCGACGGCCTCGACGGGATCGACGTCCTCGCGCCGCAGCACGAGCTGCCTGCCGGCGGCGCTCTTGCCCTCCGCGATCGTCCGGCGCAGCGCGGCGCGCTGCACGGTGTTCTTCAGCTCGCGGACGTTGCCTGGAAAGGCGCCCTGCGTGAGCGCGAGCAGCGCCGGCGCGGTGAAGTCCACGCGCTCCGCGCCGAGCTCGGCCGCGACCTCCGCGGCGAAGCGCTCCGAGAGCGCCGGGATGTCCTCGCGCCGCTCGCGCAAGGGCGGCACGCAGATCGGGTAGACCCAGAGCCGGTGGAACAGATCGGCGCGGAAGCGACCCTCCGCGACCTCCCGCCGGAGATCGCGGTTCGTGGCCGCGACGACCCGCACCTCGACGCGGCGCGCCCGGTCCTCGCCCACGGGCTGGATCTCCCCCTCCTGCAGCGCGCGCAGGAGCTGCGCCTGCGCCGGGAGCGGGAGCTCGCCGATCTCGTCGAGGAAGATCGTCCCGCCGTGCGCCGCCTCGAACCTGCCGGCGCGCGCCGCCGT
>JAICEP010000231.1 GCA_025924095.1 Sorangium sp. | reverse complement strand
GCTCAACGGCAAGCTGAACGTCAGCATCGACGTCTACGAACACCCGGACGAGTACTACGGCAACGGGGGAGCGGGCGGCGGGTACGGCGAGGGCGGGTACGGCGAGGGCGGGTACGGCGAGGGCGGGTACGGAGCCAACACGAGCGTCGGCGTCGGCGGCGCCGGCGGCTACGGCAGCTCGGGCGGCGCCGGCGGCGGCTCGCCGTAACTCGACAGCTCGACCAGCGGCGCCGGCGGTCAGCGCCGGCGCCGGGAGGTGATGTGGCCTTCGCGCCCGCGTAGCCGCTGATAGGAACTTGATCTGCCGACGGAGCTCAGGGTTACGCTGGCGCGCAGCGAAACCCCCGGCAGCCGGCGGGCGGCGCGCCTGAAGATGAGGGACCACGTGCACACTCTTGCCCGATCGCCGCTCGCGGTGGTCGAATACGGCCTGGATCTCGCGATCGCGGAGTGGAACGAGAGCGCCGCGCGACAGCTCGGCATCTCGAGACAGGACGCGATCGGCCGGCCGATCGCCGAGCTGCTGCCCACGCCCGAGGACGATGGATTATGGCGGCGCCTGCTCGACGAGGACAGCGGGGAACGGCGCCTGCGCCACGCCCGGAGCGACGGGGGCCACGTGGCGTGCGCGTGGGCTCACCACCGCGTGCTCGATCCCCGGGGCGAGGCGGCCGGCGTGCTGTGCATCGGCCGCGACGTGACGGTCGAGATCGAGGCGTCCCGGCGCCAGGCGGAGCAGCAGGCGATCCTCCGCGCCCTCGTCGACAACCTGGATGTCGTCGTCTGGGCCTCCGACGGCCGCGGCGTGTTCACCTACTATGACGGCAAGGCGCTCGCGGCGGCCGGCATGAAGCCAGGACAGCTCGTCGGGCTGAACAATTTCGACCTCTACAAGGAGCACGAGACCGTGGGGTTGCGCACTGCCCTTCGAGGGGAGCCGATCCACAACGTCATGGAAGCGAACGGAAAGCCTATCGAGAACTGGTTCGTCCCGGTCCGAGGCGAGGGGGGCGAGGTGGACGGGGTGGTCGGCATCACCCTCGATCTCACCGAGTCGCGGCGCGCGGAGCAGGAGCTCCGGGAGCGGCTCTCGCTCATCGAGCGGCAGCAGCAGGTCATCCGCCAGCTCTCGACGCCCATCCTCCAGGTCTGGAGCGGCGTGCTGGCGCTCCCGATGATCGGCGTGGTCGACAGCGCGAGGACCGCGGAGGTGATGGACAGCCTGCTCCAGGCGGTCGTGCGCACCCAGGCCCGCTTCGCGCTCCTGGACCTGACCGGGGTCGAGGCGGTCGACACGAAGACCGCGAGCTACCTCGTCGAGCTGGTCCGCGCGATCCGGCTCCTCGGCGCCGAGGGGATCATCACCGGGATCCGGCCGAGCGTCGCCCAGACGGTCGTCTCGCTCGGGCTCGACCTCTCCGAGATCACGACGCTCTCCGACCTCCAGGCGGGCCTCAGGCACTGCATCGGGCGCACGCTGGGCGAGGAGCGAGGGCGCGACGGGAGGCCGCGCCGCGAGCGGTGAGCGGCGCTGCGGGAGCGGCGGTTTCAGGCCCGCCGAGCCCCCCTCCGGCGCGCGGCCGCAACGGCTCGTAGCCTGTCTGCACGGTCGAACCACCCTCTCTCAGGGGCAAGGCGCAGATCCTGAGCAACGCTGCCTGACCAGGCACGGTGCAGCGCGCCAGTCACCTCCGTCGTCCGTGCAAGGTCGTCCGCATGGGTCTGAATGGCATGGTCGCCCCACCCTCGCTGCGCCCGCGAGCGCTCCGGGCGCACGACACGGCCGCGCAGCACGGACCTCCTTCAGGTTCCGCTCTTGTGCCCACCGCAGATCTCCCAAAAGGAGCTCGTGATTCGAGATGCGGCGGCGGTTGCGCGCAGCGGGCCCGGCTGATAGTGTAGAATTCAATACAACGCGTGCCTTCTTGGAGAGTGGCCAAAACGAAGAGTGACGCCCGGTAGACGGCATGCGTGCTCGAACGCTGGCGTCATGCAGAGATGCATCTCCCGCCGAGGAGTGACCGGCGGCCGATGGCGCACGCCCCAGACGGCCACGCTCACCTGCGTCCGGCGTCGAACGGACGGAGGCCGATTGCGCGCTTGATTGCTCGCTTAGCTTGGTTCACCACGCCTCTCGATCCTTGTGTGGTCCTTCATCCCGATGACCATCACGACGGCATTGCCGGCGATGATCGTCCTCGAGGACTCGATCAAAGGAGCCTTTCATGAATTGCTCAATCGCGAGATGGATGCCCATCTCATTCGCTGTCGCAGCCACCTGTCTGCTCGGAGGTCGAGCGTCCGCGCGCGCGCCGGAAGGGCACGGAGATCCGCTGAACAGAGACGCGGTCCTCGACTGGAACGCTGTCGCTCTGGACGCAGTTGCAGAGGATTACAGCGGCGACGCCGGGCCGACGGACCAGCCCGGGGCGACGCGCGTCTCACGAGCCCTCGCGATCGTCCACGCGGCGATCTTCGACGCCGTGAACTCGATCGCCAGGAGATATGAGCCGTACTCCGTCCGTCGCCGCGCGCCGGGTGCATCCATCGACGCGGCGGTGGCCACGGCAGCCCACCGCACGCTGACCGCGCTGTATCCGAGTCAGGCGTGGATGATCGACGACAGGCTCGACGAGTACCTGGCGGAGATCCCCGAGAGCCATGCCAAGGAGGACGGTCGTGCGCTGGGCAGCACCGTCGCCAGCAAGATCCTCGCCGAGCGGGAATACGACGGGGCCGAGGAGCCCATGGATTACACCCCACGCCTGGCGCCCGGCCGGCATCGCGTCGATCCTCTCTATCCCGATCAGGGGTACTTGACCCCCGAATGGGGGGACGTGAAGCCCTTCGCCATCGCCAGCGGAGACGAGTTCCGGTCGCCGCCGCCGCCGCCGCTGTGGAGCCTGGCGTATGCGTTGAGCTTCTATGAGCTCTTCGCGCTGGGGGGCGACGGCGCGATCACTCCGACCTTGCGCACTCCGGAGCAGACCGTCGTCGGGATCTTCTGGTCGTACGACGACGCCCCGCGCATCGGGGTGCCGCCGCGGTTCTACAACCAGATCGCGCGGGTCCTCGCGGTCCAGGAGGGCAACTCGGAGATCGACAACGCCCGCTACTTCGCGCTGGTCAACATCGCGCTGGCCGACGCCGGCATCGCCACATGGGAGACGAAATACTATTACGACTTCTGGAGGCCCATCGTCGGGATCCGTCATGCCGACAGGGATGGGAACCCGTTCACGATAGCTGACCGGAGGTGGACGCCCGTCGGAAGCCCCGGCAGCAACCAGGGCCCGGCGCGCATGACGCCAGCGTTCCCGGCGTACGTCTCCGGGCACTCGAGCTTCGGGTCTGCCATGTTCCAGGTGTTGACCCGTTACTATGGTACAGATCGGATGAATTTCTGCATCATCTCGGACGAGTTCAACGGGATCACGACGGACGCGCAGGGCAATGTCCGCCCCGAGATCGACCGCTGCTATTCCAGCTTCAGCCAGGCGTCTCAGGAGAACGCGTCGAGCCGCATCTACCTGGGCGTCCACTGGAGGTCCGATGCAGTGGCCGGGATCCGTCTGGGCAAAGAGGTCGGAAACGCGGTCTTTGACAGGATCGTCCGGCCGCTCCCTTGACGGCCCGCTGAGCGGGGCGCGCCGAGGCGCCTCCCGGACCGCCCGGAGACGGCCGCGCGCGCGGTCGCCTTTCCTCTATCCTCGCGCCCATGGCGCCCCGCCTGCCCCTGCTCCTCCGCCTCGCCGCCGGGCTGGAGGCCCGTCCCGTCAAGGCCGCGCTCTCGCTCCTCATCCTCGTCTCGGTGCTGCCCATCCAGGGCCTGGAAGACGAGCTCCGCCCGTACTTCCTCGGGATCTTCGGCGTGGAGCTCCTGCTCCGGGCCGCCCTCCTGCGCCAGCGCGGGCGCGAGCGGTCGCGCCTCGACGTCCTCCTCTTCGTCTTCGACGTCCTCGCCTGGGTCAGCTTCCTGCCGCTCGAGCAGCTCCTCGACGCGCACGCCGCCCACGCCCTGCCGGTGCTGCGGCTCTCGCGGCTCTTCCTGCTCCTGCGCTTCACGCGCGAGATCGCGGTCGACCTCTACGCGATCCTGACGCGGCGCGAGCTGCTCGAGCAGTTCGGGCTCGTCACGCTGGCCGTCTGGGGGCTCGCGTTCGGCGCGTCGGTGCTGCTCAGCCACCTCGCTGTCGCGCACGACTACGACGGCCGCGGCCCGGTCCCTGACACCACGTTCATCGACCGGATCTGGTGGTCCTTCCGGCAGCTCGAGAGCGCCGACAACCTCGTCGCGAACCTCCGGGTGCACCCCCTCGTCGCCGTCATCTCGCTCGGCCTCACGATGGTGGGCGTCTTCATCACGTCGTTCATCATCGGCATCGGCGCCAACGTGGTCGACCAGGTCGTGCGCGCGGCGCGGCGGCGGCCGGTCGGCTACGCGGGGCACACGCTCGTGATCGGTCCGGTGCACGAGGCGGAGATGCTGGTGCAGGAGTTCGTCCGGCTGTACGAGCGCCACCGGGCGCTCCGGAGCCTCCGGCTCTCGGAGCTCTGGGTGTGGCTCGTCCGCCGCGGGCCTCCGCCGACCCGGCACGCGTTCCCGCGGATGGCGCTCCTCGGCACCGAGAACGACCCGCCCGCGTACCTCTACGCGCCGAGGATGCGCTGGGTGGCCTACCGCAAGGGGGACAGCGCGCAGCCGGAGGCGCTCGGGCTCGTGGGCGCCGCCGGGGTGAAGCGGGCGCTGATCCTCGCGCGGCCCGACGCGGGGCCCGACGCCGACGCCGTGACGGCCATGACCCTGTCCTCGTTCCGGACGCAGAACCGGCGCGGCCACGTGTTCGTCGAGGTGCAGGAGAGCAAGAACCGCGAGCTCCTCCAGGCGGTGGGCGGGCCGGGGACGTATCCGCTCGATATGCAGCGGTTCCTCGGCTTCTTCCTGTGCCAGCACCTGATCACGCCGGGCGTGGAGTCGCTCTACACCGACCTCATGACCGCCGACGGGTCGGAGTTCTACACGCACATCTTCCTGGGCGAGCAAGCGGCGCGGACGGTCGCCGCGCTCGGCGAGGGGCCGCGCGGCGAGATCTCGTTCTCGCGCATGGCGCGCGCGGCCTGCCAGAACAACGTGGTCCTCGCGGGCGTCTTCCTCGGCGAGGCGGTGCCGGAGCGCCGGGAGGGCGAGCTCGTGCCGGCCGAGGGGCTCGTGCAGTGGCTGAACCCGCTGCTCGATCCGATCGAGGGGTCACCGGCGTGGGCGCTCGGCGCGCGGGCGGGCCGGGTGCCCGCGCGGCGGCTCCGGGGGCTCATCGGCGTGTCGGCCACCTACGCGCCCCTCCGGCGCTACGGGCGAGAGCTCCTCATGGGCCGCGGGATCGCGCCCGCCGCGGGCGCGGACGGCGCGGGGGCGGGCGCGGACGGCGCGGGGGCGGCGCGGACGTGGGCGGCGACGCTCTCGCTGCGCCGCAGCCGCCTCAAGCGGGTGCTGATCGTCGGGTACAGCCCCGCGCTGCCCTCGTTGTTGCACGCGCTCGCGCAGTTCGTCCCGGGGATCGAGGTGACGCTCGTCCTCGGGGAGCGCGGCGACGAGCGGATGCCGCTCGCCGATCGGCTCGCCTCGCTCGGCGTGACGCTCGCGCCGGAGGGCGCGCCGCCGGGATCGAACGGGGCGCCGCTCCCGCTCCCGCGCGGCGGCAGCGCGACGGTGTACACGCAGCACGGGCACGACCTCGCCTCGCTCGCGGTGCGCTGCGCGGCGCGCGGGACGCCGGCCTCCGCGGCGGTGTTCCTGAGCGAGCCCGAGGGGCTCGATCGCGACGCGCGCACGGCGATGCGGCTCATCCGCTTCGCGCGGGCGCTGGAGAGCGGCGAGCTCGCGCGCGGCGCGCGGCTGCACGTGCTCGCGGAGTTCTCCTCGGTGGCCAAGGGCGAGCAGGTCCGGTGCCTGCTCGACGCCGGCAGGTGCGGCTTCGCCGGGCCGGATCGGCTGCGGCTCAGCCTCGTCAGCACCGAGCGCATCAAGAACTATTTCATGGTCCACAGCGCCTTCGTGCCGGGAATAACGACTCTTTACGATGAGATCCTCGACGAGGGCGGGCAGGACCTCGTGCGCGTCGAGGCGCCGCCGCTCGGCCGGGCAGAGCGCGCGGACGGCGCGATCGACTTCGAGGATCTCCGGGCGGCGCTCGAGCCCCGGGGCGTGATCCCGGTGGCGGTGGAGCTCGACGACGGCGCCGTGCTCCTGAACCCCGAGCCGGGGCCGGCCCTCGCGCCGGCGCGGATCCGCGCCGTGTACGCGCTCGCGCGCAGCCAGGATCTCGTGGCCGAGGGCGATCGGCAGCCGGAGGAGCGCGACGGCGAGGAGGTCGCGCACGGCGCGGAAGCTCCGCAGATCAGCGCCTGAGCCGCGCGCCGCAGATTTCTTTTCTGCCCGATCGGAGGTCGTACGCGACCTCCGCGGGGAGATCGGTATCCTGGGGTCGTGCCGGAGCGCCCCGACCTGGAGTACGTCGTCCCGATCCTCGCGCGCGAGCTCGCCGGCGCGATCGTGGTGGCGGCCCGGGTCGACAGCCCGGTGGTGCTGCGCGTCCTGCTCCCGGAGCGCCTCGACGCCCTCCTTTCGGGCGTGGAGATCCGGCGCGTGACGCGCCGTGCGCACGCCGTGGTGTTCGAGCTCGCCGGGGCGCGCGCGCTCGATCTCGTGATCGCCCCGATGCTGGCGGGGCGGTTCTCGATCACGCTGCCGGGGGAGACGCGGATCCCGACCGATCTCGCCTTCTCGCTGGCCCTGAAGGACGGGCGCGAGCTGCGGTATCGGGACGAGGTGCAGATGGGCAAGGTCTACGTGCTCGCGCGGGGCGATTACGACAAGATCCCCGGGCTCGAGCGGGTGGGCCTCGACGTCCTCGATCCGCGGGTGTTCACGCCGGAGGCGTTCCGCGCCGCCGCGAGCGGGCGGCCCGGCCTCGTCAAGGACTTCCTGATGGACAAGGCGGCGCTCGACTCCATGGGAAACGCGTATGCCGACGAGGTGCTCTTCGAGGCGCAGATCCACCCGAAGGCCACGGTCAAGAGCCTCTCCGAGGGGGAGCTCGACGGCCTCCACGCGGCGATCGCCCGCGTCCTCGGCGACGCGACCCGGACGATCGCCCGGCGGGCGCCGGCGCTCGACGAGAAGCTGCGCGACTTCCTCAAGGTCCGCGGGCGCCCGGGCCAGCCGTGCCCGCGCTGCGGCGACAAGCTCCGTCGCGCGAGCGTCCACGGGTACGACGCGATCTTCTGCCCGACGTGCCAGCCGGAGGAGCGGAAGGGCGCGGCCGCGGAGCTCCGCCGCGGCAAGCGCGCGCCGGGGTGAGGCGCGGGAGACGGCGACCCGGGAGAGCGCGCTCGGCTCGCGCGCCTTCACGCGTTCGACGCTCCATGATCCTCCCCGTGATCACGGGAGCTTCCCAGGGGCTCGGTGACGAGGCGGTCCGCTACAGCGTCTCGGGCAGCGGCTTCGGCGGCGCGAGCCCCTCGCTCTTGGCCCTGCACGGGATGCTCGCGCCCTGACAGCCGCACTGGTTCAGGCCGCCGTCGGTGATCTCCCCCGCCGTGCCGAGCTCCGTCTCGACGTTGAGATCGATGAAGTTGCACTCGAGCGTGGTGCGCTCGAGCGCCACCGAGGCGCCGAAGCTCGCGACGGCCGCGCCGTCGTTCCCCTCGATGCGCACGCCGGTCAACGTCGCCTCGGCGTCGCCGAGGTCCTTGGTGATCGTGACACCGTTCCCCAGGAACCCATCGGATGAGCTCCGGGTGCCGCGGACGGTCGTGTTTTCCACGGTGGCTGTCGACCCGAAGAGCACGAGGCCCGACTCGACGCTCTCCTCGACGAGCGACGACCGGAGCGCGAGGTGGCCCCGCCCGGCCTGCGCTCCGAGCGAGTGGACCTCGATACCCCGGCCGAAGCGATCGTCCGAGGCGCGCGGGAGCGTGCGGCGGACCACGACCCCTTCCAGCGTCGCGTCGGCTCCATCGATGAAGACACCCACGGTGCGGCTCCCCTCGATGACGGCGCCGCGCGCCGTGATGTCGCCGTGCAGCGCGCCGCGGGACGCCACCGCGAGCCCGATGCCGTTCCCCCCGTCGCTGTCGCGCGGGAGGGTGTCGCGCACGAGCAAGCCGTCGAGCGCGGCGCTGGAGCCGAGGATCGCGACGCCCACGTCGCGGCTTCGCTCGACAACGACGCGCTTCAGGGTCGCCTCGGAGCGCAGGCCGTCCGCTACGTCGGCGACGATGTAGATACCCCATCCTGTCTCCAGCTTGCCCGGGTAAGGCCGCGTGTCGCGTACGACCGTGTCCTCGACGATGGCAGACGAGCCCTGGACGAAGATCCCCGCCTCCTCGTTGCCCTCGATGACGCTGCGCTGGATGGCCACCTCGCCCGGCTGGCCCCGGCTGTTCAGGCTCACGAGCACGCCCATCCCTGCGGCGTTGGTGTCGATCCCGGTGCTGTCGCGGATCACGCTGTCCTCGACGGTCGCCTCGGAGGCGATGATGTAGACGCCGGTTCCGCGGCTCTGCTCGACCACGGAGGCGCGCACCGTGATCGAGGCCGGCGCATCGCCTTCTCCCCTGTTGGCGCCGACGCCCGTCCCCCGCGACTCGCCGGACTCGAGGGTGCCTCGCACGACCGACGACTCGAGGACGAGCTCGGCTCCCGCGCTGTGCGCGCCGACCGTATGGGCCTCTTCGATCAGCGAGCCACGGACGGTGAGCTGCGCCGGGCCGTGCTCGTTGTACACCTTGACGCCCTGGGCGCCCGTTTCGTGCACCCAGACCTGCTCGACCACGACACCGCTGGATCCCGAGACCACGATGCCCACGCCCGCGCTGCGGACCGCGACCCCCCGTACCTCGGTCGCGTCGGCGCCCGCGCCCACGGAGATGGCTGCGCCCGTGTCCGGCCCGGCCCCGGCGATCTCGACCCTCGCCGGGCACCTCCCCCACAGCCGAACCGGCTTGTCGATGATCACGTCTTCTACATAGGTCCCCGCCGCGACCGCGACGATCGCGCCGGGCGCGGCCGCGACGAGGCCGTCACCGACGGTCGTCCAGGGCCTCGCCTCCGTGCCGTCGGAGTCGGTCCCTGCATAGGCGGCGTCGACGAACTGGGTCTGCTCGTCCACCGGGAGGTCGCCCCACGCCCCCTCGCCGCACGGCGCGACCTCGCGACAGGCGATCTCCCCCGGCACGGCCATCGTCCCGGCCGGGCAGGGCGCGGGCGGCAGGACGGGCGCGCACGCGCGGTCGCCCGGCGTGAAGCCGGCGCCGCAGGCCTCGGGCGGAATGCCCGCGGGCTCGCACCCCGCAGCCGTCGTGAGCTCGCCGGGCGCGCACCCCGGCGCGGCCGTCCCGCCGCCGCCGTCGCTGCCACCGCCGCCGTCCGGCGTCTCCGCAGGAGGCCCCCCGGAAGCTCCCCTGTCGCAGCCCCCCGGAAGCCACGTTGCCGTGAGCAGCAGGAGGGGCCCCAGGGCCATGGTGCGCCGGCGAGGCGCGCGTCCCGGTCGCCGGTCGGTATCGAGCGCAGCAGTCCTGGTGTTCATGAGGTGCCTTTGCACGAAAGGCCTGGGAAGTCGATCCGTGCTCCGAGCCCCGGCGCCCGCCCCCGGACCCTGCTCGACGGGCGCCGGCTCCACCCGGACGCAATGAGTCAAGAGCCCTCCCGGAGTGCCCATGAAAAGTTATGCTCTCGATGTTCCGGAGAGCGAGGCTGCAGAGCGGCTGGAGTGGTCCCTCGTGCGACTCTCGGTGACACGGCGCGGTCTTTAGGTCTATGCTGCCGGGCGCAGGAAACGCAGTATGATTTACTCCTCCCGTCGTTCACCCCATTGCCTGGCCGGCATGGCCGTTGTGCTGCTGTCGCTGCCGGGCTGTGCCCTCGACACGAGGGGCACCGGCCAGCCAGAACGATCCGAGCCTCGACCGGAGCAACCCGCGGAGGGGGATACGCCTGGAGACCTCGGTGAAGCGCCCGTCGAGGCGCCGGGGAACGCACCCCCGGAAGAACCCGCCGAGGTCCCCGCCGAGGAGCCCGCGAAAGAGCCCGTGGAGGAACCCACGGCGCTGTGCGACGCGTCAGATCCGTCGCTGATCGCGTGCTTCGCGTTCGAGGGGGACCCCAACGACGGC
>JAICEP010000230.1 GCA_025924095.1 Sorangium sp. | reverse complement strand
ACGGCCGCGTCGAGCGCGGCGAGCAGCGCGCGCGGTCGCGGGGCGCTCCGCCGGGTCCGTGCGCAAGAGGCGCAACACGAGCGCCTCGAGCTCGCGCGGCACCGTCGTGCCGGGAGCGCGCAGACGGAGCGGCGGCGGCGCCGTGTTGCACTGCTCGCGGAAGAGCTCGACGGGCACGATCGCGTCGAACGGGTGCTTCCCGGCGAGCATCTCGTAGAGGATGAGCCCGAGCGCGTAGAGATCGGAGCGCTCGTCGACGGCCTCCATGCCCTGCGCCGCCTCCGGCGCCATGTACGCGAGCGTGCCGAAGACGATGCCGCTCAGCGTGATGCGGGCGGGCTCTGGGCGCGCGTCGCCGCTCTGCGCGTCGGTCGTGGAGAAGCGCTCCAGGGGCACCTTCGCCAGCCCGAAATCGATGAGCTTCACGGCGTCGGTGCCCTCCTCGACCAGGACGTTGCGCGGCTTCAGATCGCGGTGGATGACGCCGCGCTCGTGCGCCGCGGCGAGCGCCGCCGCGATCTGCCGCGCGATCTCGGCGGCGCGCGGGGCGGACAGGGGGCCCTTCTTGATGATGCGATCGAGCGTGGTGCCGCGGACGTACTCCAGCACGAGGAACCGGGCGCCGTCGGGGAGGGTCCCGAAGTCGGTCGCCGAGGCGATGTTCGGGTGCTGGATGTGCGCGCCGGCGATCGCCTCGCGCTCGAAGCGCGCGGTGAGCTCCGGAGAGCCCTGCGCAGCGGGCAGGAGGAGCTTCACCGCCAGCCACTTGCGCAGGAGCAGGTGCTCGGCCTTGTAGACCGCGCCCATCCCGCCGGTCGCGACGAGCTCCACGATCCGGTACCGGTCCGAGAGGATCGCCCCGACCATCTGGGCCGCCGCGCTCTCCGCGGGCGCGTCGCTCGCGGCGGGGGGCGGATCGCCGGGGGCAGGGGGCGGGGAGGCGCTCACGGGAGGCGTGAACTGTCCGACCTCGCCCGATTTTTGTCAAAGGGGGATCGCCGCCGCGCGCCGCGCCGGCGCGCGCAGGAAGGCCCGCTTCCATCGGCGGATCCGTCGATCGCCGCGCGGTCGACGCGCGTCGACCGCGTGAGGACCGCGCGGTGATCGAGCGCTCGGCCGAGACGGTCGCGCCGGGGTTCGCGTCGCGCGCGCCGCTCCGCGGGGCGGCCGTGGAGCGCCGGCTTGCCTATTGAATTGGCCGCGCGCTCGGGCCAAGGATGCGCCATGGCCGATCCCGTCCACGCCCTTTCCCGCGCTTTCCAGGAGGCGATCACCGCCGTGTTCGGCGCCGAGCACGCCGCCACCGATCCCTCCCTGCGCCGCTCCAGCCACGCCGACTACCAGGCGAACGCCGCCATGGCGCTCGCCAAGCGCCTCGGCAGGCCGCCGCGCGAGGTCGCGGCGGCGATCGTCGGGGCGCTGCAGCTCGGCGGGATCTGCCGGAAGGTCGAGATCGCCGGCCCTGGGTTCGTGAACCTGACGCTCGAGGACGCTTACCTGACGCGCGAGCTCGCCGACACGGCGGGCGGCGGGCGGCTCGGGATCGCGCCCGCGGCGCAGCCCGAGACGGTGATCGTCGATTACTCGGGCCCCAACGCCGCGAAGGAGATGCACGTCGGTCACCTGCGCAGCACGATCATCGGCGACGCCCTCGCGCGCGTGCTCGAGGCGCTCGGCCACCGGGTGATCCGCCAGAACCACCTGGGCGACTGGGGCACGCCGTTCGGCATGCTGATCGAGCACATGCTCGATCTCGGCGAGGCCGCCGCCTCGCAGGAGCTCTCGGTCGGCGATCTCGACGCGTTTTACCGGCAGGCGCGCGCCAAATTCGACGGGGATCCGGCGTTCGCCGAGCGCTCTCGCCGGCGGGTCGTGCGGCTCCAGGGCGGCGACGAGCAGACGCTCGGGCTATGGCGGCAGCTCGTCCGCGAGTCGACGCGCTACTTCGAGTCGGTCTACCGCCGCCTCGGCGTGACCCTGACCGAGGCCGATTTCGCGGGCGAGAGCTTCTACAACCCGATGCTCGTCGATGTCCTCGCGGAGCTTGGCCAGAAGGGGCTGGCGCGCGAGAGCGAGGGGGCGCTCTGCGTCTTCCCGGCGGGCTTCACGGGCAAGGGCGGCGAGCCGCTGCCGCTCATCGTGCGCAAGCAGGACGGGGGCTACGGCTATGCCACGACGGATCTCGCGGCGATCCGCCACCGCCTCACGACGGTCTCCGCGCGGCGGCTCATCTATGTCGTCGGCGCGCCGCAGAGCCAGCATTTCGCGATGGTCTTCGCGACGGCGCGGGAGGCGGGCTGGCTCAGGCCGCCGGCGCGGGCCGAGCACGTGGCCTTCGGGTCGGTGCTCGGGGCCGACAAGAAGATGTTCAAGACGCGGAGCGGCGACACGGTGAAGCTCTCGGATCTGCTCGACGAGGCCGTGGAGCGCGCGACGAAGGTGGTGCGGGAGAAGAACCCGGAGCTCGACGTCGAGGCCGCGGGCGCGGTGGCGCGGGCGGTCGGCGTGGGGGCGGTGAAGTACGCGGATCTGTCGAGCGATCGGATCAAGGACTACGTGTTCGACTGGGATCGCATGCTGGCGTTCGAGGGGAACACGGCGCCTTACCTGATGTATGCGCACGCCCGCATCCGGTCGATCTTCCGGAAGGCGGGCGTGGAGTCGCCGCGCGGTGCCGGGATCGCGCTGGGCGAGCCGGCCGAGCGGGCGCTCGCGCTGGAGCTGCTCCGGTTCGGCGCGGTGCTCGAGGACGTGGCCGCCACGCTCGAGCCGCACCGGCTGTGCGTCTATCTGTTCGAGCTCGCCGGTTCGTTCACGACCTTCTACGAGCGCTGTCCGGTGCTCCGGGCCGAGACCGACGAGGTGCGCCGCTCGCGCCTTGCGCTGTGCGATCTCACGGCGGAGGTGCTGGCGAAGGGCCTCGGCCTGCTCGGGATCGAGGCTCCGGAGCGGATGTAACGCGGCCGACCGGGGTTGAGGTCGCCCCGACCGGGGTTGAGGTCGACCCGACCGGGGTTGAGGTCGACCCGACCGGGGTTGAGGTCGTCCCGACCGGGGTTGCGCTCGGGCTCGAGGCCGACCTCGTGGCCAAGTGCAGCATGACTGAACGACGGCTCGCTCCCCCCGCTCCCGGCGTCGCCGCCCTGGCGGCGCTCCTCGTCGCGCTCGGATGCTCGGCGGTCGGGGGCTCTGGCGGCGCGGGCGACGGGCGGGAGCCCCCGGGCACCGCCGGCGAGGACGACTCCGGCGGGCTCGATGAGCCGGGTGGGCCCGGTTCGGGCAGCGACGGCGCCGGCCCCGTCACCGACCCCAACGCGGACAGCGACGGAGACGGGTTCACGCCCGCGGGCGGTGATTGCAACGATGCCGATGGAAATGTGAACCCCGGCGCGATCGAGGTCGAGGTCACCGAGCCCGACGCGAGCGGCCAGATCCCCGCGCCGGCGGACGAGGACTGCGACGGCGCGATCGACAACGTCGCACCTCCCTGCGACGACGGCCTCTCGCTCGAGGATTTCGATCCGGCGAACGGGGCCAGGGCGATCGACCTCTGCGCGTTCGCCTCCCGCGAGGACGTGCGCTGGGGCGTGCTCTCCGCGAGGTACGTCCGCGGGGACGGCTCGCCCGCGGCGCGGTCGCCCGCCGTCGGCCTCTTCGACGGGTTCGGGCCCAACGTGCGCGTGCAGGGCGGCGCGCGCCTGCTCGCGCTCTCGACGGGGCGCGCCCGCCTGCCCGACCACCCGGACGCCTGCTGGTCCGAGAGCTGCTCGAGCTACGGCGCCGGCGCCGCGCCGCCCGGGTTCCCCCAGGACAACCCCGACTGTCCTCCCTCCGACTTCATCAACGACGACATCGGCCTCGAGGTCGTCCTCCGCGCGCCGCGGAACGCGACCGGCTACGAGTTCCTCTTCAAGTTCTATACGTACGAATATCCGGAGTGGGTCTGCGAGGACTTCAACGATCAATTCGTCGCGCTGGCCACGCCGGCGCCTCCCGGATCGTACAGCGGCAATCTCTCGTTCGACGGGGAGGGCAGGCCGGTCAGCGTCAATATCGCCTTCTTCGATGTCTGCGACGGATGCCCGCTCGGCTCGGGCGAGCTCGTGGGGACGGGCTTCAGCCCGCGCCACGACGGCGGCACCCGGTGGCTCAAGACCCGGGCGCCGGTGCGCGGCGGCGAGGAGATCTCGCTCCGGTTCATCCTCTTCGACACCGGCGACGATCGCTTCGACTCCACCGCGCTCATCGACGGATTCCGCTGGATCGCGACCGGCGGCACGGTGAGCCTGGAGACCGCGCCCGCCGTCGAACCCCGCTGAAGCAGGAGGCGCTCCCCCGTCGCGTCGATCTCTTGCTGCGTCGCGAGCGCGGGGCCCGTGCGCCTCGCCGCGCTCCTCGCGCTACCGGCAGGCCCGACACGCCCCGCCGCAGTCCACGTCGAGCTCGCTTCCATTCAGGACCCCGTCGTCGCACGAGGGCTCCTGGCAGACACGCTCCCTGCACACGCCGGACCCGCAGTTCTCGCCGGCGAGGCACCCCTCGCCCGCGGGGCAGAGCGGGCACGAGCGCGTGCCGCAGTCGACGCCGGTCTCGAAGCCGTTCGCCACCCCGTCCACGCACGTCGGGGCCTGGCACGCCCCGAGGCGACAGACGCCCTCCTTGCAGTCGATCCCCGTCTCGCAGGAGTCGCCGAAGCGGCAAGCCCCGCACGAACCGCCGCAGTCGGTGTCGGTCTCGCCTTCATGATCATCCTGGAGGCCATTGCTGCAGTGAGGCGGGATACAGGCGTTCTCGGTGCAGGTCCAGCGCTCGGGGCATTCGATGCAATTCCAGATCATGATGGCACCATCCTCCCCGCACGACAGGAAAAAAGGCGCCGTCAGCCCCAATGCAATGACGCGTCGAAGCATGGTGCTCGCTCTTCTCGTAGTTGATGGTCTGGTAACGACGACAGTACATCATGCACGGCCATCGAGGGCACCGATCTGGCCATTTGCGCGCGGATTTCTAGCATTCCGGATTGCTGGATCAGATTGCCAAATAATCGACATGAAGAGAGTCGCCGGCGGCGCGGAGTCTGGATCCGACGCGTGGAGATGGACATGCGGAGATGGGACGTGCAGAGTAAGGGGAGGGGAGGGGAGCTCATCGGTGCGCAGGGGGCCACCGCACCGGCCGTTCTCTACGGATTCGACAGGAGCCGATCGTCCGGCGGAGCCGGTGGAGCGCGCGGCCGACAGGATCGCTCGGAGCGCCCTGGCTGGGGGGTGATGGGGGAGAGGGGCTCTGCGAGGGCGCCTGGGCTCCCGGCCCAGGCGGCGCTCTCGGGGGGGTGCGCCGCGCTCAGGGGCGGGCGGTGGCGCGGCGCGCCGTGACGAAGGAGCGCACGCACAGGGCGACGAAGCCCGCGGACAGGATGGCCATCAGCGACTGGGCGATGACGGCCGGCGGGCGCGCCACGTCGCCGCCGGAGAGCAGCGCCGGCAGCTGCGACAGGCCGCGGATGGATCCGAGGAAGCCGAGGATGCCGACCAGCGCCGACGCGTGCATGGCGTGCATGCGGTACTTCTCGTGCCTCGCGAGCAGGCCGAGCCCGAGCGCGACAACCCCGAAGCCGGCCGGGATGAGCGCCGTCGGCGCGCTCGTCGCCGCGAAGCCGCCGACGCCGAGCGCTGTGAGCAGCGCTCCGTAGCCTATCGTCAAATTGGACATGCTCGACATGCAGAACCTCCTGGTTCGGAGCCCCCGAGATACCGCGCCCGGCGCGCGCCCGCCACCGCGGCCGTCCGTGCGCCCTCCCTGCGGCGAGGCGTGACCGGCGGCGCGGGCCTGTGCGGGCGGAGCGCGGCGGCGTGGTTAGAATCCGCCCTCATGCTCGGTCTCTCCCGCCTGCGGGACAGCTTTGCCTACACTCCGCGGACGCTCAAGCTCGTCTGGCGCTCGTCGAAGGCGGCCAGCCTCGCGCTCGGCGCGCTCACGCTCGCGGCGGCGGTGCTGCCCCTCGGGGTGGCCTACGTGGGCAAGATGATCATGGACGCCGTGGTCGCCCGCGATGAGCGCGCGACGCTCGTGTGGGTCTCGGTCGAGCTCGGCCTCGTGGCCGCGCTCGCGCTCGCGCAGCGCGGGCTCTCGCTGACGCGGCAGCTGCTCGGCGCCCGGCTCTCGAACGACATCCACGCGCTGATCCTCGAGAAGGCGCTCTCGCTGGAGCTCCGCCATTTCGAGGACTCCGAGTTCTACGACCAGCTCACGCGCGCGCGGCGCGAGGCCTCGTCGCGCCCCGCGTCCATCGTGACCGAGAGCTTCTCCCTCGTGCAGAACCTGATCACGCTCGCGGGGTACGCCGCGATGCTCGTCAGCTTCAGCGGCTTCGCGGTGCTCGCGCTCGTGCTCGCGGCCATCCCGGCCACGGTCGCCGAGGCGCGCTTCTCCGGCGCGGCGTTCCGCCTCCGGAACTGGCGCTCTCCCGAGGCCCGCCGCCTCAATTACCTCGAGTACGTGCTCGCCAACGACGGCCACGCCAAGGAGGTGAAGCTCTTCGGGCTCGGTCCGATGTTCCTCGAGCGGTACAGGGCGCTCGCCGCGTCGTTCTACCGGGAGGACAGCGCCCTCGCGGTCCGCCGCGCCGGGTGGTCCTATGGCCTGTCGCTCCTCGGGACCGCCGCGTTCTACGGCTGCTATGGCGCCATGGCGGTCTCCGCCGCGGCGGGGCGGCTCTCGCTCGGCGAGATGGTCCTTTACGTCGCCGCCTTCCGCCAGGGCCAGCAGGCGTTCCAGGCCGTCCTCGCCGGCGTCGGCGGCATGTACGAGCACAACCTCTACATGTCGAATCTCTTTCAGTATTTGAGCATCCCGACCGACGTGCCGCCCGCGTTGCCGAGCGGCGGCTCGCCCGCGGTGTCGCCCTCTGTGTTGCCCTCTGTGGTGCCCGCTGTTTTGAACGACGGCGCGCTCGATCGGGGCGTGCGGTTCGAGGGCGTGGGCTACCGGTATGCCGGCCAGTCGCGCTGGGCGCTGCGGGGCATCGATCTCCATATCCCGAGCGGGCAGAGCCTGGCGCTCGTCGGGCACAACGGCGCTGGCAAGACGACGTTCATCAAGCTGCTCACGCGGCTTTACGAGCCCACCGAGGGGCGCATCCTGCTCGACGGCAAGGATCTCCGCGCCTGGGATCTCGACGAGCTCCGCCGGAGGATCGGCGTCGTGTTTCAGGACTTCAACCAATACCAGCTCACGCTGCGCGAGAACGTGGGGCTCGGCAGCCTCGATCACCTCGCCGACGAGCCGCGCATCGAGCGCGCGGTGTCCGAGGGCGGCGCGGAGGAGGTCGTGACCGCCGTGCCCGGGGGCCTCGACGCGCAGCTCGGGCGCTGGTTCAAGGACGGCGTCGAGCTGAGCGGCGGGCAGTGGCAGAAGATCGCGCTCGCGCGCGCCTTCATGCGCGAGCAGGCCGACATCCTCGTGCTCGACGAGCCGACCGCGGCGCTCGACGCCGAGGCCGAGCACGCCGTCTTCCAGCGGTTCCGGTCGCTGTCCAAGGGGCGGACGACGATCGTCATCTCGCACCGCTTCCCGACCGTGCGCATGGCCGACCGCATCCTCGTCCTCGACGGCGGGCGCATCGTCGAGGAGGGCACCCACGACGAGCTCGTCGCCCGCGGCCAGCGCTATGCGCGCATGTTCGCGCTGCAGGCCGAAGGGTACCTGTAGCGCCCCCGGGTCCTTCTCGCCGGCTCGGGCGAGCTCTGCCTGCTAGGCTCGCGCGCATGCGCGACACGCTCCCCAGGGAGGTCGGTCAGGCGATCCACATCCTCCGGAGGCTCCGCGGGCTCAGCATGCAAGAGTTCGCCGAGCGCGCGCAGCTCTCGGCCACGTACCTGCGGCAGGTGGAGCGAGGCGAGCGGGATCTCGGGATCGGCGCGCTCGGCCTCATCGCCCAGGGGCTCCAGTGCGAGCCGCGCCTCCTCCTGCCCGGCGACGGGCGCAGCCCGGTCGCGTCCGTCGTGGCAGAGCTCTTTGACCAGGCCCAGGAGACGCTCCAGAACGCGATCCTCTTTCTGCTCATGGAGCCTGACGATTCGACGAGAAAGCAAGCAATGCTCGCCCTGGCCGGCGAGGAGGCCGAGCGCTCTCGCTTGGCGGCTCCGCCCAGGTCGCGCCCGCCGGAGCGGGCCGCTTCCGGGCGTACTCCGTCGTCGAGCCGTCGTTCCGGAAAGTGAGCCCGCCGTCTCGCTCGCTTCGTGATCCTCGATCCGCGCTGGCGACGGCTTCCGCGCGCCGGTGACCTCTGTTACCCTCGCGCCAATCGATGTTCCCCGGGCCGTGTCCGGGGGTGTCATGGACTCGAACCTCGTGCCGGAGGTCCGACGCAGTGAGCAGAATTTCTTGGGTTGATCCAACATCGCAGGTCGCGCTTCGCTCTGCCGTCTTCCCGCGCGGAAGGCTGGAAACCGCTGTGTTCGAGGGGCTCGCGGCGGAGGGCCCATGGTGATCCTGGGCCAGGAGTTCGCGGGGTACACCATCGTCGCCAGCCTGGACTCACCGGCTCCGGCCGAGGCCTATCGCGCGCTCGACGCGGACGGCCGCGAGGTGACGCTTTATGTCCAGGAGGATGTCGGCCTCGACGCCGAGGCGTTCCGCGGCGAGCTCGATCGGCTCCTCTCGCTGCCTCCGGCGATGCACGGCATCGTGCCTGGGGTCGCGGGCGGCATGGAGGGCAATGCCGGGTGGATTGCCGCCCTGCCGAGCGACGATCCCTCGGTGGAGGATCTGCTGCCCCGGCTCCGCGCCGTCGTGTACGACATCGGCGTCGACGTCGCGCGGACGCTCGGCGCGGCGCACGTGCTGGGCCTCGCGCACGGGGATGTCGGCCCGCACACGGTGGGGATCACCAGCCAGGGAGCGGCCGTCCTCAGGGCTTTCGGGCTGCACCGGCTGTTCGGATCGCCCGCGGACCCCGTGGCGGATGCGGCGCGGTACCGGGCGCCGGAGCTCTTCGACTCACGCGCGATCGACCCGCGCACCGACGTCTACGGGCTCGGGATGCTGCTGTACTGCGTCCTCGGGGGCCGGCGCCCCTTCGAGGGGCGCGACGACCTGGAGGTGTGCGCGCTGGACGAGGTGCCGCCGCCGCTCCAGGGCGTGCCGGCCGCGGTGAGCGAGGCGCTGGCCCGAGCGCTCGCGAAGGACCCGGACGCGCGCTTCCAGACCGTCGAGGAGCTCATGACCGCCGTGCGACCGCTGCTCTTCGCCGACCCGGCGCCCCTCGCGGGCGGAGCCCCGGCGCCGCCGGCGCCGCCGCCGGACACCGAACGGAGCGTGCCCGCCCCGGCGTCGCGCAACACGCTGCCCACCGGCACCCTCCCCCCCGAGGCCATGCGGCACCCCGCGGTCCAGATCGCCGCTCCCCGCTGGCGCCGCCGCCTCCTGCGGCTCGGCGGGGCGCTCCTGATCGTCGCGCTGGCGAGCGCCGGCGTCGCGGTGACGCTGAGCTCGTACATCGCCCGCCGCGGGGCGCCGTCCCCGCAGCCGGCCGATCCGTCGGCTCATTCAGGTGATGTGGAGCACGTTTCCGCGCTGGTCCCGCCGGTGCACTGCGATCCCGGCGCTCCCGAGGCGATGAGCCCTGCCGTCGAGAAGCCAGCCCTCAGGTCCCGCGTGACACGCCGCGCCGGGCCCGCGTCCCTGGCCGCGATGAACGCCCACATCGACGAGGCTGCCGTCGCAGCGGGTCGTGAGCCCGGCTCAATCACCCGGGTGCTCAACGTCAATGGTCGGTTCCACACCGGCGACGGTCTGTTCGAGGGACCGCCGCGCGCCTGGGCCGAACAGCTCGCCGACATCGCCCTGCAGTACGGCGTCTCCGGATTCATCCTGGCCTCCGACAAGCCGGCCGACCTGGAGCGCTTCGGCCACGAAGTGGCGCCCTGGACACGTCAGCTGGTCGAGTCCGAACGCGCGGCGTGACCCGGTTGGTCGGGCGCCTCGATGAGACTGCGACACTGGACGCCCTTGTCGAAAGAGGGAGTAGCGGCGCCGGTGGTGCGCTGGTGCTGTGGGACGAGCCCGGTATCGGCAAGTCGGCTCTGCTTCGTCGAATCCAGCAGCAGGCAACCGGTTTTCGCCGATTGAGCTACCGAGCCACCTGCGCCGAATCGGAGTTGGATTTCGCCGGGTT
>JAICEP010000229.1 GCA_025924095.1 Sorangium sp. | reverse complement strand
TCGCCGAGGAGAGCCGCGCCGCAGGCTTCGACGCTCGTGAAATCGACGAGTACCTCGCGGACCCGGCGTTCGTGGCGAGGATCCGCGAGCAGGACCGCGCGCGCCTCGACGCCTACCGCATCAGCGCCCAGGATATGGCGGAGCCGGATCTTCGCAGCGAGGAGGAGAGCCAGCGGCTGCGCAAGGAGCTTATGGCCGCCCATGCGCGGGGCGAGAGCCTCGCGGGGCGCGATCTGACCGGCGCCGATCTCTCCGGCGTCCAGCTCCCCGGGGCCAACCTGGAGGAGGCGCTCATGGAGCGCTGCAACCTCTCCTATGCCAACCTTGCGTGGGCGAACCTGAAGCGGGCGGTGTTGGTGCGGGCCGATCTAAGCAACGCGCACGTGGACGGCGCCGATCTCTCACGAGCCAACCTCTCCAGGGCGCGCTGCGTGGGGACGAGCTTCGAAGAGAGCCAGCTCCAGGACGCGATGCTCATCGGCGCAGAGCTCGATGACGTAAACCTCGACGGCGTGCTGCTCGAGCGGGCCTTGCTCCTCGACACAAAGCTCTCGCGCTGCACGCTGCGTGGAGCGCGGGCCGAGGGGATGACGCTTGAGGGGCTCGACCTGTCCGGGACGAGCCTCACGGGGGCGACGCTGTGCGATGCGGTGTTCATGAAATGCAAGCTCGACGGAGCAGACTTCACGGAGGCGAACCTCGCGGGCGCGACGTTCTTCGAGTGCCACGCCGAGGGCGCGGTCTTCGCCTCGATCCATGGCAAGAGCCTCCGGGTCGTGGAGAACGCGAGGTTCGTGGGCTGTGATTTCCACGGGGCGGATCTCGAGGGCGCGTGCGTCCGCGGCACGGTGCTCACGGGCTGCGATTTCACCGGAGCCCGCGCCCACCTCGCCGATTTCAGCGAGTGCGCGATGCAGGGCGCCCGCCTCGATCGCTTGGTCGCCCGGCGCGCGCGTTTCGTGCGCGCCGATCTGTCAAAGGCGACGATTACAGGAGCCGACCTGCTCGAGGCGATGCTCTCCAAGGCCGTCGTGTGCGGTGCGGACCTGTCGGGCGCGAACCTGTATCAGGCTGACATGGCGATGGTGCGCGGGGACGCCGAGACGAAGCTCGACGACACGATCACTACGAGGGTGCGCATCAAGCCGCTGTATGCGGACAAGGTGCAGGACATCGATTGATCAACGGCCGAGGAGCACGGCGGCGGCCCCGATCGCGACGCATACGCCGCCGATGACGAGGCCGGCCAGGAGGGCGCCCCTCTGCCGCCCCTTCCTCCGCGCGGCCACGGCCCGCTCGATCGCCTCGATCTCCTGCTGCTCCAGCGCGCGCGCGCCCTTCCCGATCGCGCCGCGGTAGCCCGAGGTGTCCAGCCTGCCGGTGTCTGCCTGGTTGCGCCGGGCGATCTCCGAGGCGATGGCGCCGAGTCGCGCTGCCATCCGGACCATCGTCGCGGCGCGCTCCGGGTCCTCGACCCAGTCCAGCACCTGGACGCTCAAGGTGTTCCCCCTCGATATCACCTGGCTCGGCCCCAGCGAGAGCACGCCCGCGCGGACCTTCTCGTCCATCAGCTCTCGAACCACAGCTTCAGGCGCGCCCTCCACGATGAAGGCGGCGTCAAAGGGCGCGTCCCCGAGGACATGGACCACCACGAGCCCCCTGCGGATTTCCCGCTGGCTGACGAGCGTGCTCGGCTGGACCGAGAGGGTCAACTGGAGCCCCGCGGGCGCAGGGACGGTCGCCTCCGTCCATTTCAAGGTCATGCTCCCCTCGCGCACCAGCTTGAACGCGAACGTGATGTGCTGTTCGTCGAGCAATCCCTGGACCGTCGCGTCAGGATCGATGGTCTGGGCCTGCTCGAGCAGCCCCGCCACGGCGTTCACGATGGGGCGCATGAAGCTGAGTATAGGCGTGCGTGGGTATCCGGTCCAGCCAGCACGATCCGCCATGGCGCCACCCGGCGTCAGGGCCGCGACCCACCAGGAGAGCTGCGAGGGGCGGAGGACGTCACCGGTCCCGCTCATTTATCCCATCACGAGCGCCGCGCCCGCGTCCCCCACGCCTTTGCGCACGTGCTCCTGACGCTCCTTGGGGAGGCAGGCGAACGGGCCGGCCTCGCTCGCCTCCTGAAGACCAATACCGTGAAGCATCGAACCTTGTCGCTCTATAACCAGGGATGCTACTGGTACACGGCCATTCCCAACATGCGGGAAGAGCGGCTTGTTCAACTCATGACAGCGTACGGCGAAGTTCTCCGTGAGCACGCCGTGACCCGTGAAATTCTTGGGATTATATGAGGGGATGCATCAGGACAACGATGGCTACGGCGAGGGTCGGTAGCATGCGAGACGACCTTGTCGCCGAACGGGGCGCGTCCTCCTCTTCGTGGCCGACCATGAATTCGGAGCCGAGCTCGTCGGCGACATGGACGAGATGGAGCTCGTCGCCGAGCTGCTGGGCGAGGGACGCAGCGGCCCGGCCGGCTCGCTGGGCGGCTGGAGAAAGGTCGGTGTCGCCAGCGAGCGGCATGGGGCCCTCGCGAAGGAGCGAAAGGTGTGCCTGCCCGTGCGGCGTGCGACGATTACGCGCTCGCTTGACGGCCGAGCCGTCGCCTCATCGGCCCCCACGGCGGCGCGGTACGGCGGCCGCGTCCACCTCGGCGAGAAGCTCGTCGAGGCCGCGGTGGAGCACGTTGACGAGTCGCGCTGGGGCGAGGGGAGGAGGAGGCCGCCGGGGAGCCTCCGGGGAGGATTGAAATTCAGACCCAGTCGGTCTGGGTCCCGCCGATGTCCCCAGCCGGCACGCGCGTCATCTCAAGAACAGATGATAGGCCGCATTCTTTGTCTCTTCGATGCACGGGTAACCGAGCTCGGTGAGAAAATGGTCGAACTCGTTGTATTCGACCTCCGGCACCTGCAACGCGGCGAGGACTCGCCCGAAGGCGGCGCCGTGGTTGCGGTAGTGGAACAGGCTGATGTTCCAGCGCCCGCCGATCTGCGTGAGGAATTGCATCAGCGCCCCGGGGCGCTCCGGGAACTCGAAGCGCAGGAGCCGCTCGTTGGCTGTCGGGGCGCGCCCGCCGACCATGTAGCGCACGTGCAACTTGGCCATCTCGTCCATGCTGAGGTCGATGACCGGCAGCTTGGCGTCGTGGAGGCGCTCCAGCACCTCGTCGCGCTGCTTGCGCCCGTGCGCCAGGCCCACGCCGACGAAGATCTGCGCCTCGTCCGCGCGTCCAAAACGATAGTTGAACTCCGTGATCGTCGCGCGCCCGAGCAGCTGGCAGAACTCACGGAACGCGCCCGGTCGCTCCGGAATGGTGACCGCGAACAGCGCCTCGCGCTGCTCGCCCAGCTCTGCCCGCTCGACCACGTGCCGCAGGCGGTCGAAGTTCATGTTCGCACCGCTGTGGATCGCCACGAGCGTCCTTCCGTCCAGGCCTTCGCGCTCGACGTACGCCTTGAGGCCCGCGACCGCCAGCGCGCCCGACGGCTCGGCGATCGAGCGCGTGTCGTCGAAGATGTCCTTGATGGCGGCGCAGATGGCGTCGGTGTCCACCACGATCACGTCATCCACGCACCGCCGGGCGATGCGAAACGGCTCCTCCCCCACCTGACGGACCGCCACGCCGTCGGCGAACAGCCCGACCTGACTCAACCGTACACGCTCGCCCGCGTCGAGCGCCGCGCGCAGACACGCGGCGTCGTCCGGCTCCACGCCGATGACCTTGATCTCGGGGTACAGATGCTTGATATACGCGCCGATACCGGCGATCAGCCCGCCGCCGCCCACGGGCACGAAGATGGCGTCCAGCGGTCCGCGATGCTGGCGCATGATCTCCATGGCAATGGTGCCCTGACCCGCGATCACGTCCGGGTCGTCGTACGGGTGCACGAAGGTCAGCCCCGCGCTCGCTTCGAGCGCCTTGGCGTGGGCGTAAGCTTCGTCGTAGGAGTCCCCTATCAGCTCGATCTCCGCGCCGAGCGCACGCACGGCGTCGACCTTGATCCGGGGCGTCGTGGTCGGCATCACGATGCAGGCGCGGATGCCGAGCCGCTGCGCGGCCAGCGCCACCCCCTGCGCGTGGTTGCCCGCCGACGCGGCGATCACGCCGCGCGCCCTCTCGGCCGCGCTCAGCGAGGAGATCTTGTTGTAGGCGCCGCGCAGCTTGAACGAGAAGACGGGCTGCAGGTCCTCGCGCTTGATCAGCACGCGATTGCCGAGGCGCGCGGAGAGCCGCGGCGCGTCCTCCAGGGGGCTCTCCTGGGCCACGTCGTAGACGCGGGCGCGCAGGATCCGCTCGAGATAACCGCTTGGGGTCATTGGGCCGCGAAAACTACGGTCCTCCGCGCGCGTCGTCAACTCGCTCGTGGAACACCCCTCAGGCATCAGGCCAGCTGCGCTCGCGCATGTCGCGTATCCGCACCTCGCGCGAGACGGAGCCTGCGGACCCGCGCTCGCGAGCGCGCAGCGGGCCTCGGCGCCGAGGGGGCGCCGGGAGGCGGACGGCGCGCCTCATCGAGGGCTCCACTGGTCCGCGAGTTGCACGAGGCGCGGAGCGAGATGTCGTTGCTCACGATACCCAGGATCAGCGCCGCCGAGCTCATGACCGAGAACCCCCGGACCGTGCGGGTCGACGACCCCATCGCCGAGGCGGTGGACGTGCTCCAGACGACGGACTTCCGCCACCTGCCGGTCCTCGACGAGCAGGGTGAGCTGGTCGGGATGCTCAGCGATCGCGACCTGCGAGGGCTCCAGTTGCCCTACTCGGCGAACACTGCCGTGGTTGACGCAGCGCGACAGAAGACCGGCGTGCCGGTGTCCACGATGCCGGTATCCACGATCATGAGCGGCAATGTCGTGAGCGTCGGTCCCGACGCGGACATGACCGAGCTCATGGAGCTCATGCTCGAGCACAAGATCGGCGCGCTCCCGGTCGTCGACGCAGAAGGCGCGCTGGTCGGCATCGTCAGCTATGTGGACATCTTTCGCAGGATCCTCGGGGAGGCGTGACCCGCCGCCCCCTTCGCGCACGACGTGCACAGCGGCCTCGCTCGACGGTCGCCACGCGCGACGTGCCGCGGCGGTGTCAGGCGCCCGCTCACGGGAGCCCGAGCAGCCCGCTCCCCTGGTAGACGACGAGCGCCGCGACGTACGCCGCCGCGTAGCTGTAGGCGAGGACGAACGCCGGCCAGCGCCATGTCTTTGTCTCGCGGCGGATCGCCGCCACGGTGCTCATGCACTGGCAGGCCAGGACGAAGAACGCGAGCAGCGCGAGCCCCGTGCGGCTCGAGTAGGCGTGCGTCCCGTCCGGGCGCCTCGCCTCGCGGATCCGCTCGGCGAGCGGCGCGGGCTCGTCGTCGGCGCCCTCGACGCCGAAGATGACGCCCATCGTCCCGACCATGACCTCGCGCGCGCCGAACGAGCCGATGAGGCCGACGTTGATGCGCCAGTCGAAGCCGAGCGGCGCGGTCACCGGCTCGAGCGCGCGCCCCACGCTGCCGGCGATGCTCGACTCGAGCGAAGCCCCCGCGAGCTCGGCCGCGGCGGTCGACGGCTCCGGCGCCGCGGCGCCCGGCATGGGGACCTTCAGCAGCACCCACAGCACGGCCGAGACGGCCAGGATCACGGTCCCGACCTCGCGCGTGAACCGCCACGCCGCCTGGGCCCCCTTGCGGACCACGAGCCGCGGCTCGGGGCTGCGGTAGGCCGGCATCTCGAGCACCATGGGGAGCGAACGCCCGCGGGTCGCCGTGCGCCGCAGCGCGAGCGAGGCGACGAGCCCGGAGGCGATGCCGGCGACGTACAGCGCGACGAAGAGCAGCGCCTGCACCCACGCGCCGTGGGCGGCGAAGAAGGTCGTCAGGAGGAGCCCGTAGGTCGGGATCCGCGCGGAGCAGGCCATGAGCGGCAGGACGAGGATCGCCGTGAGCCGCTCGCGCGGATCGCGGAGGATGCGCGTGGCGTGCACGGCCGGCACCGCGCACGCATGCCCCATGAGCAGCGGGACGAACGCGCGGCCGCTCAGCCCCATCAGCTGGAGGAGACGGTCGACGAGGAAGGCGCCGCGGGCGAGGTAGCCGCTCGCCTCGAGCAGCTCCATGGCGACCGTGAGGATCACGATCTGCGGCATGAAGGCGAGCACCGTCCCGGCGCCGCCGAGCAGGCCGTCGACGACGAACGAGGCGGCGAGCCCCCCGCCGAGGGCGCGGGACACGAGGCCGCCGAGCTGTCCGATCGCCGCGTCGAGCGCCTCGGTGACCGGGGTGGCGACGAGGAACACGGCGGCGAAGAGGAGCGCCATGAGCCCGAGGAACAGGACCGGACCGGCCGCCGGGTGGAGCAGCACGGCGTCGGCGCGCGCGGTGAACGTCCTCCTTCGCTCCGCGGCGGCGTCGTGGCGCGTCGCCTCGAGGGTCGCGTCGCGCGCGATCGCGTCCGGGTCCCATGTCGCGGCGCCGGGGGCAGGCGCGGCGCCCGCGGCGATCGCGTCGAGCCGCGCGGCGATCGCGTCGAGCACGGCGCCGCGCGCGGCCGGGTCTCTCGCGCTCACGAGCAGCACGGGCAGGCCGATGCCGCGCTCGAGGGCGCCGAGGTCGAGCCGGCGCCCCTCGCCCTCGAGCACGTCGCGCTGGGTGGCGACGACGAGCGGCGCGAGCCCGCGCCGCACGAGCTCGCGCGTGAGCCGCAGGCCGAGCGCGAGCTGCGTCGCGTCCAGCACCTGGACGACGAGGCGCGGCCGCCCGCCCTCGTCCGTGCGGTCGAGGAAGCGGCGCGCGACGCCCTCGTCCGTCGCGGGGTCGACGACGGACTCGATCGAGTAAAGCCCGGGGAGATCCGCGATCGTCACGGCCGTCCCGCCGGCGAGGCGGACGTCGGCGGTGAGGATATCGACCGTGATGCCGGGGAAGTTGCCGACGTGCGCGCTGCCGCCGGTCAGCCGGTTGAAGAGCGACGACTTGCCCGAGTTCGGCCGCCCCAGCAGCGCGACGAGCGGGCGTTCTGCCGCCGCCGGGGGGCGCTCCGTGCGGGCATCGGCGAGCGCGGTGGTCATGTGGTCTGCCTCGGCGCGGGGAGGGGCGCGACGAGGATCGAGCGCGCGAGCCCCGCGTTGATGGCGAGCTCGCCGCCGGAGCCGGTGCGCACATGGAGCGGGCCGCCGAACGCCGCGCGCCGGATCACCGTGAGCGTCTGGCCGGAGCCGAGCCCCATCGCACCGAGCCAGCCGGCGAGATCCGCCTCGAGGCCGACCTCGATGACGACCACCCGCTCACCGGCGCTTGCATTCGCGAGCGGGCCCGCAGCCACGCCGTCGCGCGCGTCGTGCGCCGGTGCGTCCATGCCGGGAACACCGGTCGAACCCAGGTTGGCGATGTTCAAGTTCACGTCCAAGTTCACGTCGAGAGGGGGAGAACCGCTGGAGATCCCATGTCTTGGAGGATATTGAAAATCAATTTCATCATCAAGGAGAATTGTGAACGGTGTTGAGCGGGGTGTCGAGGCATCTCTCGGCCAGCGGTGAGGCAACCGCTCGCTCTGGTCGTTCGGGCCCGGCGGTAACTCTTTCCTGCCCTGCCCCGACGGCCGCCATTTCCCGGTGCTGCAGACAATCGCGCAGCGGCCAGCCTTCCGAGCCCCTGCGCCAGGAGCCACGCGCGCGCCTGAGGAGCTCGTTCGGGTACTTCTCGGCCTTGGAAACAGGCCTCTTATGAACGATCACACTGCCCGGTTGAGCTGACGGATGTAGCGTAAAATAGCCATCATCTTCCCGGATGGCCGCAGGCCCTCCGGCTGTCGCCGTCACCCTTGGACCCATCAGGGTGGCGGCGCCGCGTGGAGCGCCTCGTATACCTCGAAGTAGCGCTTCGCCTGCGTCGGGTCGGACGAGAGCACGCGCGCCCAGCAGCGTGACAGGCGGAGGTAATCGGCGGTGGACAGCCCGCGGGCGGCCAGCGGCGCCGCCGGTCCGCCCGCAGCCTGCACATCGACGACGAGCCTCGCGTAGCCGGCGGCGTCCATGGGCGGCACGGGTTTCATCGCGTCCTGCGCCTCCGCAAACGCGTCCGAGTACACGTGCGGGATCCGCGCGTCCTGGCCGTTCTGGCGCACGTCGTCGCCCATGCGGGTCATCCAGTACAGGGTCGACTCGTTCCACTGCGCGTCGGTGAGTTCGTGCGCCTTCAGCACGGCCGCCACGGGCCGATCGCCCTCGGCGATCTCGGCCGAGATCCGGGCGTGGTGGAAGAGCGTGATGCCGTGGGGGGCGCCCTCTTGTGTCACTTTCTTCGCGCCGCCTCCGGCGCCGGAGCCGCCCGTCATGCGGCCATGGTGCGAGCACTCCCGATCGGGTGTCCAGAGGGTTGTCGGCGCAAGGTGGCGCGGTTAGCGTGGACCGCATGCCGCCGCGTTCCTCCGTCCCGCAGCTTCCGGGGGGGCCGGACGCGGGACAGCCCGTCCCGCGCACGCCGGTCGACGGGCTGGATCTGCGCGCCTTCGCGGCGATCTCGGCGGCGCTCGCGACCCGCGACGAGCCCAGGGCGGCGGTGCTCGCGCGCGCGGGCCTCACGGAGCTGCGCTGGACCTCCATCGAGACGACCTGGCTGCTCCGCGTGGCGACCGCGCTCCTGCAGCAGGACCTCTCGCTGTCTCGTGATCATGACGAGGCCTTTGCCGCCGCGCAGGCCGAGATCGCTGCCCGGCGGTGACGCGGACCCTGGCTGGCGCCGCCCGGCCGGTTCGGATAAACTCTTTCCTCCGCGGAGGATCTCCATGGATCAAGCGAACGGCGCAGCGGCGGCGACGTGGCGGTCGGAGGGAGCGTTCGAAGGCGGCGAGCCTGTCTCGTCTCGAATCACCGTGAAGCCGGCCGACCAGGCGTCCACCGGGCTCGTGGCGGTGCTGCTCGGCGCGCTCGACGAGGCGGCGCGCACCGCGGCGATCCGGATCGACGGCGAGGAGGTCGAGGCGACCGTCGATCCGTCGGTGGATCCAGCGGTGCTGCGCACGGCGCTGCGGCGACGCGAGCGGGTGATCGCCCAGCGCGAGGGCGGCGCCTGGGTGGTCCTGGGGGCGCTGCGCACGGCAGCCACGCCGGGGGTGGACGAGGGCGACGATTTCACCATCAAGGCGCGGCGAGTCACGGTGGAGGCCGCGCACGAGTTCAGCGTGATCAGCGGCGCGGCCAGCTTCGTCCTGCGCGCTTATGGTCACGTGGAGACGCTGGCGCAGGACATCACCGCGAGAGCGTCCGGTGTGAACAAGATCATCGGCAGGATGATCCGGCTGAACTAGCCGAGGGGGCGCCCTATGCCGCTCGTCAACCAGAAGAAGCTCGTCGCCAGCGTCGCCTCGGGCCACGTCGCCGTGAGCCAGGGCCCGAACGATGTGTGCAAGACGCCCGCGCCACCGGCGCCCGCGCCCGTCCCGCTGCCGTATCCCAACGTCGCGGTGTCGGCCACCATGGGCCCGGGCTACACCACCAAGACGTTGGTGATGGCCACCCCGATGTGGACCAAGAACGGTAAGACCGCCATTTCCAACGGCGATCAGCCGGGCGTGGCGCTGGGGGTGGTCAGCAGCAAGATCATGGGGATGTGCGAGATCACCATGGCGTCGAACGACGTCAACGCCGAGGGCGGGGCGGTGGTGCGCACGCTGGACTCGTCGTTGTCGAACGGCTGACGCGCCATGACCGCCCAGTCGAGCGGCACGGTGGCCAACGGCCCGGGCGCCGGCGCGCCCGGGAGCGGGAAGGACCCGTTCTGCGAGACATTCGTGACCACGTTGCACCAGTGGTGCAAGGAGAAGCCGAAGCGCCCCAACTTCGACAACATGTACTTCAAGAACTTGAAAAAGGACTTCCCCGACATCTTCAATAACATGACGCGCGAGACACCGGTCGTCGCCTTCATGAAGGACGGGGCGCTGAAGCTCACGCGCGCATCGACGCTGGCGCAGCTGGCCCACCCGCTGGCCGCGCTCGGGGCGGCATTGCTCGGCGCGTACAACCCGTCGAACGGGCCCGCGTGGTTCATGACGCGCAACGAGATGCACGGCGCCTTCACGGCCGCCAAGGACGCGATGAACCCCCCCCCGCAGGCCTGGGACTGCTATCCGGACGGGCTGTCGAGGGACGGGAAGACCTGGCTGGAGATCAAACGCCCCAACGACGATGTCAGCGACTGGCAGAAGAAG
>JAICEP010000228.1 GCA_025924095.1 Sorangium sp. | reverse complement strand
CGAAGGTGGGACGTCGGAGTAGCGTCGTCGCGCGCTCACTCCGTCACTGACGCGCGGGCGACCTCGGAGGCGTCGAGGGCCTATCGCCCCGAAGATCCTTGTGCCGGTCCACTGAAGGCAATGAGGACGCGCGCCAACCAGGTTTCCAGGATCTGTGCCTGTGAGGGATCCTTCCGGCGCAAGCTTTCGATGCCGCGTCGGATCTCCCCGACCACGAGCACGGAGAGAAACAGGGTGCTCTGCTGCACGCCCGTCGACCAAGCGATAAAACACGGGTGCGCCGCACTTGCCTTGCGTAGCTCGGAGGCGACGTTCGTATCAATCAGGTATTCCACTCGGGCAACTCCCGCCCGTGTTCAGCGGGTCGCTCGAAGTCGGCATCGTTACCCACGTTCGGCCCCTGCATGAGCAATTCGTACAGCGTACCCTCCTTCTCGGGCGCAGCCGGCGCGGCGATGTCGTTCACCGCTTCCGGCGCGACATCCCCTCGAGCGACCCAGAAAACCGCCGCCGCCTGCCGCATCTCGTCCTCGATCTGTCGCGAGGTCTTGGGGGTACGGAACGCGTCTTCCCGTATTTCCATGATGATCCGCATCCGAACCTCCTGCTGGATCAGAACCCTAGCGCTTCTTCCCTGTGAGCACACCGTCCACGCCCTGCCGGCCCTGGCAGCGCTTCCCCCTCACCCAGCCGGCAGCGCCTCTCGCACCCCGTTCCGGCGAACACCGGGGCCCGGAGCGCAGTCCCGAGGAAACAAAGCCAGGTCCACCCGTGCGAAGCAACCGCGAAGCGACGCAGAGACCCGGCCGGCCCCCGGCCGACCCCCGCAGCGCTTCCGCGCTCGGCTCCCCGCGGCGCTCAGCGTGCTATGCACGCGCCGATGAGCGACGTGGTGGTGATCGGGGGCGGCGTGGCCGGGTGCGCCTCCGCGCTCGCGCTCGCGCGGCGCGGGCTCTCCGTCCGCGTCCTCGAGCGCAACCCGGGCGAGGGCGCCTCCTGGGCGGCGGCCGGGATCCTCGGCCCCCAGCTCGAGGCGGCGGGCGACGGCCCCCTCGCGCGGCTCTGCCTCGCGAGCCGCGCCCTGTATCCGGAGCTCGTCGCGTCGCTCGCCGAGGCGACAGGCATCGACGTGGGCTTCCGGCAGAGCGGCGCGCTCCGCGTGGCCTTCACCGCCTCCGGCCGCGAGGAGATCGCCCGCGAGGTCGCCTGGCAACGAGAGGCCGGCCTCGCGGTGGAGCTCTGCGACGGCGGCGGGGCCCGGGCGCGCGTGCCGTCGCTCTGCGCCGAGGTCGCCGGCGGCGCGTGGTTCGCCGACGAGGCGCGGCTCGATCCGCCGTCGCTGATGCGCGCGCTGCGGATCGCGGCGGAGCGCACCGGCGTGCAGTTCCGGGCGGGCGCGGCGGTCCGGCGCGTCCTCGTCGATCGGGCGCGGGCGCGCGGCGCGCTGCTCGAGGACGGCACCCGGGTCGAGGCGGACTGGACGGTGCTGACCGCGGGGAGCTGGTCGTCGCTGATCGAGGGGTCCGGCCTCGCCCCCGCCGCGGTGCGGCCCGTGCGCGGGCAGATCGTCGAGCTCACGCCGGCGTCGCCGCCGCTCACGCAGGTGGTCTACGGGCCCGGGTGCTACCTGTCGCCGCGCGACGACGGGCGCGTGCTCGTGGGGGCGACCGTCGAGCTCGCCGGCTTCGTGCCCGCGGTGACCGCCCGGGCCGTGCGCGACCTCCTGACCGCGGCGCTCCGGCTCGTGCCCGCCCTCGAGGACGCGCCGCTCGGCAGGACCTGGGCCGGCCTCCGGCCGCACCCGAGCGACGAGCTGCCGATCCTCGGACAGGGCGAGCTCACCCACCTGATCTTCGCGACAGGGCACTTCCGCAATGGCGTCCTCCTCGCCCCGGTGACCGCGCAGATCGTCGCGGCGCTCATCGCGGGAGAGCAGCCGCCGCTGGACCTGTCGCCCTTCTCGCCCGCGCGGCCCGGCATCGCCGGCTGAGCGCGGCGGCTACCGGCGGGCCGGCGGCCGCTGGCCCCGAACCGCCGCCTCGCCGCGGCGCGCCCGCGCCCTCCGGCGGCCAGGCCGGGGCGGGCCCGCGTGCGCTCGCCGCGCGGGGCGCCTACGCTGAGCGCCGCGATGCCGCCCACCTGCGAGCTCATTCCCATCCGGTTCTACTTCCATTGCGGCTGGGCCATCCAGGTCGATCCCTCCTTCGAGTCCGAGCTCCTGTACGGCGGGGAGACGCTGCGGATGTTCGACCCGGGCGAGCGCCGCGAGGTCTCGCTCTCGTCGATGATCTACCGGCGGCACGACGGCGCGCCCTTCACGGCCGAGGAGGTGCTGGACACCTTCCCGCCGCGCGAGATGTCGGGGCTGCGCTACGAGCACCGGAGGGGGCAGCTCGCGGGCGCCGGGCTGTGGATGCAGGGCGAGAGCGATGACGAGCCGGAGCCGAGCTGGGTGCTCATGGCCATCATGGTGTGTCCCGAGGCCGGCCGGCTCGCGCGCTGCACCATCGTCTGCAAGGAGGAGTCGCACCGGGACTGGGCCGTCGACACCTGGAAGAGCATCACGCGGACCCCGCCGCCCGTGCAGCCCGGGCCCGGCGCGGCCGCGAGCTAGCGCCGCGTCGCCTGAGCCCGTCCCTGGCTCCGCAGGAGGGCTCCCCGGGCCTATCGTGGACGCGCGACCAGGGACGAACGCGGATCCCCTCTGCATGGCCGAGGAACAGGCGCCGTCTACGGACCGCGCGGGGCGCCGGGCCATGCCCGCATCGCGGCCTCCGCGAGCGCGCTGAGGCCCTCCCGTGACGCGCCGTCCCGCGCCTGGACCGACATCCCCAGCATGAGGGTCACGTAGAACGTGGCCAGCGCGGCGGCGTCGGTGTCGGACGCGAGCTCGCCGGCCTCGATGCCTCGCTCGATCCGCGCCTGGAGCGAGGCGTGCCAGCCCTCTCGGTGCCCCCGCAGCAAGTCCTGTACGGGCCGGGCGCCGGGGGAGCACTGGGTCCCGGCCAGCGCGATCATGCAGCCGGACGGATGATCGGGTCGGGTGAACTCGTCGGCCGCCGCCTCGAGCAGCCGCTGCACCGCGCCCCGGGCCGTCGGCTCCTCGGCAAAGATGCGGTCCATGTTCCCGCCCCCCCTGGCGAGATACCGATCGACCGCCGCCCGGAAGAGCTGCTCCTTGCCCCCGAACGTCGCGTAGAGGCTCGACGGGCTGATGCCCATCGCCGCGCTCAGCTCGTCGAGCGACGTCGCCTCGTACCCCCGGTCCCAGAACAGGACCATGGCCCGCTCCAGCGCCGCCTCCTGATCGAAGCAGCGCGGCCGCCCTCGCCCCCGCTGGACCCCCTCCGCCGCTTTTTTCATAACGACCGTTCCATAAATCGCTTGACGGACAGCAACAACCTATTAGCTTCTTTTTCAGGAACGACCGTTCCAAAAAAAAGGAGCTTGTCTCGATGGGTACGTTGAAGAACAAGGTTGCGCTGGTCACCGGGGGTTCGCGGGGTATCGGGGCGGCGATCGCCAGGCGCCTGGCGCACGAGGGCGCCTCCGTGGCCCTCACCTATGCCGCGTCGCCCGAGAAGGCAGCCGAGGTGGTGCACGCCATCGAGGCGGCGGGCGGCAGGGCGATCGCTCTCCGGGCGGACAGCGCCGACGTCGAGGCGGTGAGGAGCGCCGTCGCCCAGACGGTGAAGATCTTCGGCCGGCTCGACGTGCTGGTGAACAACGCCGGCGTCGCCGCCATGGCGCCCATCGAGCAGTTCTCGCTGGAGGAGTTCGATCGCCTCATGGCGGTGAACGTCAGGGGCCTCTTCGCCGCCACGCAAGAGGCCGTCCGCCACATGGGCGAGGGTGGGCGCATCATCAACATCGGGAGCATCAGCAGCGACGGCGCGCTCATGCCCGGGATGGCCGTCTATGCCGCGACAAAGGCAGCGGTCGCCGGCCTGACACGCGGCTGGGCCCGGGATCTCGGTCCGCGCGGCATCACGGTCAACAACGTCCAGCCTGGCCCCGTGGACACCGACATGAACCCGGTCGACGGCCCGCTCGCCGCCGCGCTGAAAGGCCAGATCCCCGTGCAGCGCTACGGAAAGGGCGACGAGGTCGCCGGCATGGTGGCGTACCTGGCCGGCCCCGAGGGCGCCTTCGTCACGGGTGCCCACCTGAAGATCGACGGCGGCATCACCGCCTGATCGGACAGGTCGAGGGGTCGGGAACTTTCCGCGGGCCTCGCCGTGTCATGGGAGTGTCTGGGAAACGAGGCGAGGCAAAGCCCTCCTGCTCCCGGTCCAGCGATGCCCACGTCTCCCCACACATCATTCCTCGCTCGGCTCCTCGCCGAGCTCCCGTGCCTCCTGCGCGCGGCGCGTCGCCTGACGCGCTCGGAGCAGGACGCCGAGGATCTGGCGCAGGCGACGGTCGTGCGCGCGATCGAGCGGCACGCCGACCTGCGCGACGAGGATCGCATGCGCGCGTGGCTGCTCCGCATCGAGCGATCGGTGCTGCTCAACGCGACGCGCGGCGCGCGGCAGCGCCTCGAGGTGATCGAGGGCGGCCGCGGCGCCGAGTCGGTGCCGGAGCCGCAGGGCGATCTGGAGGCGGAGCTCCTCGAACGCGGCTTCGCGGACGAGGTCGAGCGCGCGCTCGCGCGCCTGCCCCCGGAGTGGCGCGAGGCGTTGCTGCTACGGGAGGTCGAGGATCTTTCCTACGAGGAGATCGCCGATCTCCAGGCGTGCCCCGTGGGCACAGTGCGATCACGGCTCTCGCGGGCGCGGCTGGCGCTGGTCGAGGGCCTCTCCGAACGGCACGAGGAGACGTCATGGCAGGGTGCAACCGCGAGTGGTTCGAGAGCATTTCGGCGTGGCACGACGGCGAGGTGACGCCCGAAGACGCGGTCCGGATCGAGGCGCATGTCGCCGGCTGCGGGCCCTGCCGGCGCGCCGCGGAGGTCGTCGGCAGCGTGCGGCGCGCGCTCGTCGCGAAGGCGGACGGGGAGGTCCCGAAGCGCCTGCGCGATCGGGCGGAGGCCGCCGCCGCGCGGAAGGCGCGCGCGCCGCGCCGCGGCCCCTGGGTGGTCACGGCCGCCCTCGCCGCGGCCGCGGCGGCCGCCGCGTTGCTCGTCGGCAGCCCGGGCCGAGGCGTGGGCGCGGCGATGGCGGACGAGCTCGTGAGCCACCACGTGCGTGGCTTCGCGCGCGAGCGCCCGTGCGACTTCGAGTCCTCCGATCCGGGCGCCGTCGCCGGATGGCTCGAGGGGAAGCTCGGCTACGCGGTGACCGTCCCGGCGCTGTCCGGCGCCCGGCTGCTCGGGGCGCGCCTCTGCCAGATCGGGGGCACGCGCACGGCGGCGCTCATGTACGCGAGCGGGGACAAGCCGCTCACGGTGTTCGTGCCGCCGCCCGGCTCCGACGCCGCGACGGCCGCGCGCGTGCTGGCCGGGCGCAGCGTGGGGTGCACCCGGGGGCCGCTCGGCAACGCGATCTGCGCGAGGAGCGTGGAACAGCCGGTGCTCGCGGTCGCCGAAGTGGACATGGCGGCGCTCGCGCCGGCGCTCGGCAGGCGCTGATCCCGGCCATCACGAGGACCCATGACGATCGGCTCATTGCTGACGCTCTTTGGCGCGGGGCTCTTGACGTTCGCGTCGCCCTGCGTGCTCCCGATGCTCCCCGTCTACCTGTCGGCCCTCGGCGGCGCCGGGGCGCTCGGCGGTCCAGACCGCGCGGCGGTGCGGCGCAGCGTGCGCCTCGCCGGCGTCGGCTTCGCGATCGGCCTCGCGATCGTGCTCGTCGCGCTCGGCGCCGGCGCGTCGGTGATCGCCGCGGCGCTCGCGCCCCATCGGCACGCGTTCACCATCGCCTCCGGCGCGATCCTCGTGCTCTTCGGCGCGAAGCTCCTCGGTGTGCTGCGCCTCCCGTGGCTGGAGCGCGAGGCGCGCCCGCTCCTCTCCCGCCTCCCGCGCGCGGGCGGCTTCTGGGGAGGCATGCTGTTCGGGATCGCCTTCGCGGCAGGGTGGACGCCGTGCGTCGGTCCGGTGCTCGGCGCCGCGTTGACCTATGCGGCCAGCGCGGGTGCCAGCCCGCTCACCGGCGCGATCCAGCTCGGCGCTTACGCCGCGGGCCTCGCCGCGCCGCTCGTCGTCGCGGCCTTCGCCGGGCCCGCGGCCGTCGAGCTCGCGCGTCGCCTGGTGCCGGCCACGCCGGTCCTCCAGCGCGTGACGGGGGCGCTGCTCGTGGTCCTCGGCATCGGGTTCGCGACCGGCCGTCTGGACGCCCTCTCGCCGGCGCCCGCGGCGGCCGTGGCGGCAAGCGCGCCCTGCGACGGCGGCCCCGCCGGCGCGTGCGCGGCCCCGGAGAGCGCCGTGGAGCACGGCGACGTCACGCTGATCGAGGGAAAGCCTCGGCTTGTCGAGTTCGAGAGCGCGCACTGCGCGGTGTGCGAGCGCATGGCGCCGCTCGTGAAGGAGCTCGAAGCGCGCTGCACCAAGGAGGCCGACACCGTCCTGCGCATCCGGGTCGACGATCCGCGCGGGCAGGCCCTCGCGGCACGCTACGGCGTGCGCTTCGTGCCGACGTTCCTCAGCGTCGACGCCGCGGGGCAGGAGGTGGAGCGCGCCGTCGGCGAGCTGCCTCGCCAGCGGCTCGCGAGCCTGCTCGGCGACGTCCGTGGCGAGGCTTGCCCCCCTGCATTGTGAGGCCCCCGCGGCGCGGGATTGCTCCCGCAATCTCCCCGCCAGCCACCCGAGCTTCGCGGACGAAAGCATCGGACAGGTTGAAGCTCGCCTGAACTCAACAGGATGCGCCGCCCGCCGGATAAGCCGGGGAGAAAGCTGGAAGGACACGAGTACGGGAAGGAGAGAGACCGCAAGGGCGCGAGAGGCGCAAGGAAACAGAGATACAGGGATGAAATCTCTTCCCCTCTTCCCCCTTGCGTCCCTTGTGCCCTTGCGGTCCTCTCCCCATCTGCTGATTTCCTCGGGATTTTAACGTGATCTGCGCAGTGGCCTAGGCCCCCGCGAGGCGCGCGCGCACCTTGGCGAGCACCGCGACGTCGGCGGGCGGAAAGAGCTCGTCCCGGAGCTCGGGCACCTCGGCCCAGCGCACGGCGGCGACGTCGAGCGCCACCGGAGCGGGAGACCCTTCGGCGAAGGAAGCCTCGTAGAAGAGCAGCAGCACCGGCTTCGCCGGATAACGGTAGTAGGTCACCTCCACGATATCGCCGACGCGGGCCTCCACGCCGATCTCCTCGCGCAGCTCGCGGACGAGGGCGTCCCGTGGATCCTCGCCGGCCTCGACCTTGCCGCCCGGGAACTCCCACGCGCCCTCGAGGTGGGCGCCCACCTTGCGCTGCGTGAGCAGCACGCGGCCACGCTCGATGACGACGGCGGCGGAGACGAGGACGAGAGCAGGCGACGGATCGGACGCGGCGGACATGGGCGCCTAGAATGTCGACCGCGGCGCAGAAGACAAGGCCGGAGAGCCGCTCACGACAGCTCCGCAGCGAAGAACCGCATTGGCCGGATGCGGTCAGCTCCGGCGAGAAAGTCGCCGCGATAAAGGGAATGCGCCGCAAGGGAATGCACGCCGCGACGCGGGCGACCAGGCCGCGGCGCGAGGCGCAAGGAGCGGCCGCGCTCGGGGGTGTCGCGCGGCGCTGCGCCGTCGTGTGGCGGCGGCGCCGCGGGGCGCGCCTCTGCCGGGATGGCCGCTGCGCTCGCCGGCCCCGGCGACGAGCGGCGCGGCGGCCTCGCCGGGAGCGAGCCCGCTTCCCTTTGCCGCCGAGGTGTGGGATGCGCCTCGCATGAGCGTCACGTACCGGGAAGCCGGGGTCGATATCGATGCAGGGGACGCGCTCGTCGAGCGCATCAAGCGGCTCGCGAAGCCGACGCGCATCCCCGAGGTGCTGGGCGACGTCGGCGGATTCGCCGGGCTGTGCGCGCTGCCGAGCGGGCTGTCCGAGCCGGTGCTGGTCAGCGGCACCGACGGGGTCGGCACCAAGCTGAAGGTGGCGTTCGCGACGGGCGTTCACGACACGGTCGGCATCGATCTCGTCGCCATGTGCGTGAACGACGTGGTCACGGTCGGCGCGCGGCCGCTGTTCTTTCTCGACTACTTCGCCACGGGCAAGCTCGACGTGGACGTGGGCGAGGCGGTGGTGCGCGGCATCGCCGAGGGCTGCAAGCAGGCCGGCTGCGCGCTCATCGGCGGCGAGACGGCCGAGCTTCCGGGAATGTACGCCGAGGGCGAGTACGACCTCGCCGGCTTCGCCGTGGGCGTCGTCGAGCGCTCGCGCATCCTCGACGGCAAGCGGATCGCGGCCGGCGACGCCGTGATCGGCGTGGCGTCGAGCGGGCTGCACTCGAACGGCTTCTCGCTCGCGCGGCGGGTGCTCGAGAAGGAGATGGGGCTCCGGATGAGCGACCGCGTGGACGATCTCGGCGCGACCGTGGGGGAGGCGCTGCTCACGCCGACCCGCATCTATGCCCGCGCGATCACGGCGCTCCTCGCGGCCTGCGGCGATGCGGTGCGGGGGCTGTCGCACATCACGGGCGGCGGCCTGCCGGGGAACGTCCCGCGTGTGCTGCCGGACGGGCTGGGCGCGCAGCTCGACCTCGGCTCGTACCAGCGGCCGGCGGTGTTCCAGGTGCTCCAGCGCGGCGGGCCGGTCGAGGAGGCCGAGATGCGGCGCACGTTCAACCTCGGCGTCGGGCTTGTCGCGGTCGTGGAGAAGGGCGCCGCGGACCGGGCCATCGAGGCGTTCGCCGGGAGCGGGGAGCGGGCCTGGGTGCTCGGCGAGGTGGTGTCGGTCGGCGACGTGCCCTTCGAGGAGCGCGTCCGGTTCGGATGAGAGAGCCGGCGAGCGCTGGGCGCGGCGCGCGGGCCGCGACGAGCAAGGGGGCCGGCGCGGCCCGCGCTCACCCGTCTTCGAGCCGCGATCTCAGCTTCTTGATCGCCTCGTCGATGGCCCGGTTCGTCTTGTAACAGGGCCTCACCGCCGTCTCGAGCACGACCAGGGTGCGCTGGTCGCCCTCGGAGACGGCGCGATCGAGGAACGGTATCTTCTCGCCGCACGTGGCGTCGCGCAGTTCGAAGGAGATCCGGACGGCGGGCGTCCCGCGGGCTGCGATCTCCGGATCGCGGAGCAGCTTCGCCGCGCGGGTGGCCGGGGTGGAGCGGCCGCGGGTCTCGACGATCTCGTAGAGCACGTCGAGGCCGGCGGTCCCGAAGCGGCTCGCGAGCGCGGCGAAGACCTTGTCGGCGAGCTCGCCGCCCGTCTTCGAGATGGCGATGGCGACGTTGCGCGCCGCGATCGCGATCGCGCGCTCGCGCAGCGCGGTCGGATCGCGCTCGGCGAGCAGGTTGAGCGCCTCGGCGGCCTTCACCCACCGGCGCGCCCTGGAGGCATCGGTGAGCGCCTTCCGAGCCGCGTCGTCGGGCGGAGGCTCGGCCGGCGCGTCGGGTACGGCGGTCGTTGCCGGCGCAGCGGCCTCGGGCGCCGCGGCGGCCGGGGCGGGCTCGCTCGTGGCGAGCGCGCTCGCGGGCGGGCTCGTCTGGCCGAGCTGGGGGTCCGGCTCGGGCGGGGCGCGCCCGCCGCTGGCGAGCGCTGCGATGACGCCCGCGGCGAGGAGGGCGCCGCCCAGGTACGGGGCGATCCGGCGCAGGCGGCCGCCGAAGCCTCCGTGACTCGGTCGCGACGCGCGCGCTTCCTGGGCTGCGCGCTTCCGCCTGGCCTTCTCCTCGCGCTCCTTGGCGGCGCGCTCGGTCTCCTCGGCGAGCTTCCGCCTGGCTTCTTCCTCGCGCTCAAGGGCGATGCGCTCTGCCTCGGCCGCCTCGAGCTCCCGCAGCAGCGTCGGGGCGAAGGCAGGCCGCGAGCCGCTCATCCGTTCGGAGGTCGGCTCCGAGGCGGGCGCGTCCTCCTCCGCGGGCGGCTCGTCCGGCGGCAACGACGTCGGCGCTGCGGCAGGTGGCTCCTTCTCCGGCGGCTGCGCCTTCACGGACGGCGCTGGTGTCTTCGCCGACGCGGGCTCCTCCACGGAGGGCGCCGGCGGCTTCGACGGCGCCGGCTGCGCTGCGGGCGCTGACGGCGGCTTCGACGACGCCGGTTCCGCAGCAAGCGCGGACGACGGCTTCGACGACGCCCGCTCCGCTGCGGGCGCTGACGACGGCTTCGACGACGCCCGCTCCGCTGCGGGCGCTGACGACGGCTTCGAT